>JAYTNO010000038.1:0-5413 GCA_043748275.1 Flavobacterium sp.
AAATTGGGTTTCTGTTTGATGTCCTGTAACTCCCATAACGGTTAGATTATCTAATTTACCATATAGATTTGTAGCAAAAGAACGACGGCAAATGTGTGATGATACTAATTCCCATTTTTCAAAAATCCCTTCTTCTTTTCGCTTGGTATCTTTGTTTATTTTAGAACCTTGAGTTAGTTCTGTGAATTTTGCTACTCTGCACAACTCTTTTACGTGTTCATTGAATTTTTGGTCAGATATTGCTCTAGGAAATCCGTTTCTTTTTTCTAAAATAGCTTTAACTTGTTTATGTAATGGAATAGTAACAGTTTGCCCTGTTTTTTGTGTTTCAATTTCAATGTAGCCATTTTTGATATTGGCATCTTTCAATCTTAGAAAATCTGAAATTCTTAATCCTGTTCTTAATCCAATTATAAATAAATCTCTTGTATTTTCTAATCTTTCTACTCCTTTAAAATCGTGATTGAAAATAGTGTTGATTTCTTCATCTTTCAAATATATGCTATCAGCTGTAATTTTTGGAACAAAAAAGTTAGGATGCTCAATATGTGGATGCACCGGTAAACCTTTTAATTTTGCATCTCTTGCAATGGTTTTTACAGTTCCGATATAGTTTCCGATTGTACCTAAATTTATTTTCTGTTCTTGTGATAAGAAGTTTATAAATCCATCATAGAAAGTCAAATCTAAATCAGTGAATTTTAGCTTTGTTTTAAAGCGGTCTTCGTACTCTTTTAGCTTGTTGAGAGTTGTGTTGTATTTTACAATTGTTCCTTTAGCTATCGCTTTGTTTTTACCTTTTATTATACGTGTTGGTGCGTTTTTAATAAACGTATCAATGAAAGGAATAAAAAATATTTGGTCAACTTCTGTTTCGTCAATTGGTCTATTAAAGAAATTTGCAATCTTTTTTCTTAACCAATGTTTGTCTATAAACTCACCTTTGCTATTATCAGAATTGAATTCATCAAAAATGAATTTTTCAAGTTCTGAAAGTTTTTGATTAACTTCGTCTTTTGTTAAATCATCGGCGGTAAGTTTGACTTTTTGTTTAGCTGCACTCCATTTTTTAGGTTCTACCTTTAAATCGGTTGTAGCTGTTAAATCGCATTTTCTGCCATTTTTGAAACGTAAAAGTATGTTTGTTGCGTTTTTTTCGCCTTTAATGAGGTAGTTAATAGTTGCCATTTGTATAAAAGTATTAGGTTTTTCAACACTTTAAAGATACAAAATTATCCCCACATAATCCCCACATTAACTATATTTATATATAATTCACTTAATTTTACTTAACTATGATATATTAAAAAACCCTTATTTTGTATGGGTTTCGGTTTGTTTTGACAAGATTTGATAAAGTAAAATAAAGTAGGTGTTTGTTCCTCTTTCTCCGCCAGTAGAAATACAAACGGTTACAAAACCCACTAAATTCAACGATTTAGTGGGTTTTTTCTTTTAGGGCTATATCAAATTATTCATTTAATCTCAAAGTTTTGGTGTCTTTCGAGGTGTCACTAAATTATAAAAATTTAAGTGACACCTCCCACAGAGAACCACCACTACAGCAAGGTGTTCAACAACATATTCAAAATATGTACATCTTGTTTGTAATTATTAGAAATTTTAAATTTAATAATAACTAAAAGGTTACCACTTATGAACACTACTGTATCAGTTCTCTTTTACATCAAGAGATCAAAAGCCAACAATGAGGGCGTCTGCCCTATTTATGCAAGAGTAACAATCCAAGCCAAACGATTTGAGTTTAGTGCTAACAAGTATGTAAATCCAGAGAAATGGTCATCAGAAGGCACCAAAGTCAAGGGTACAAATGAAGAAGCCAGAACAATAAATAGCCATCTGGATTATTTGAAAAATCAAGTTTTATTAGCCGAAAAAAGATTATTCAAAAAAGACATCAAAGTTACTTCTGAAAATTTAAAGAATGAATTGTTTGGAATTACCGAAACTAAACGTATGCTCGTTCCCATTTTCGAAGACCATAACAACAAAATCAAAGAATTGGTTGGCAAAGAATATGCACCAGGAACATTAGAACGTTACAAAACTTCGTTGAGCCATACTAAAGAATTTCTACAATGGAAATACAAAGTTTCCGATATCGAGATACACAAAATAGATCACGCTTTTGTAACTGATTATGAATTTTGGTTAAGAAGTGTTAGAAATTGCGCCAACAACACAGCGGTGAAATACATCAAGAATTTCAGCAAAATAATTAAACTCTGTCTGGCCAATGATTGGCTTGACAAAAATCCTTTTGCAAATTACAAATCGAAAGTAAAAGAAGTCGAAAGAGTTTATTTATCGCAAGAAGAAATTCAAAATATAATCGAAAAAGATTTCAAAACAGAAAGACTATCTTTAGTTCGTGATATCTTTCTTTTTAGCTGCTTTACTGGCTTAGCATACATAGATGTTAAAAACTTAACAAAGTCGCATATAAGCATCGGTATTGATGGTGAGAAATGGATATTCACTCACAGACAGAAAACCGAAACAGCTTCTAAAATTCCAATTCTTCCGTTAACCCAAATGATTATTGATAAATATGCAGACCATCCACAAAGCAATAATCAAGATAAATTACTTCCAATTTTAACAAACCAAAAAATGAATGCTTATTTAAAAGAAATTGCTGGCGTTTGCGAGATTAAAAAAGAATTAACCTTTCATATTGCCCGACATACTTTTGCGACGACCGTTACGCTTACAAATGGTGTTCCAATTGAATCAGTTAGTAAAATGCTCGGTCACAAAAATTTAAGAACGACACAACATTATGCCAAAGTATTAGATAGAAAAGTAAGTGAGGATATGCAAATTTTAAAAGATAAATTAGGAAATTTTAATTCTCCATCAAAAATGATTTGCTAATTGTGTAAGGAAACCATATAAAAAACGTCTTAATAAAAAATATGTTATGAAACATTTACTCTTTTTACTTTTTTTTTCTACTGCTATCTTTGCACAATCCCCAATTGACAGTCTTTTAGTTAAATACAATAAAAAAACAATTCCTTACATACAAATAGAAGAATTTAAAAAGCTTAAAAGCCCTATTATTTTTGACACTAGAGAACAAAAAGAGTTCAATGTGAGTCACATCGAAAATGCCTATTGTGTTGGTTATGATAATTTCAATGCAAAAAAAGTCCAAGAAAAATATAAAAACTTCAATGATACAATAATCGTATATTGTTCAGTTGGAATTAGAAGCGAAACTATTGGTTTTAAACTAAAAAAGATAGGTTTTAAAAACGTTTTTAATTTATATGGTGGAATTTTTGGGTGGAAAAACAATGGCCAAGAAGTAATAGACAACAATCATACTCCAACAGAAAACGTTCACGCATTTTCTAAAGAATGGAGTAAATATTTAATTAAAGGAAAAAAAATATACTAAAATGGAAAAAACATATTATGATCCTTCCGACTTGAAAAAATTTGGAAAAATAGCTGATTGGAATGACGAATTGGCAACAAAATTCTTTGATTATTACGGAAAAGTTTTTGAAGAAGGAAGTTTAACCGCTCGTGAAAAATCATTAATTGCATTAGCGGTTTCGCACACGGTTCAATGTCCGTATTGTATTGATGCTTATACTGGTGATGGTCTTCAACGAGGAATTTCTAAAGAAGAAATGATGGAAGCGGTTCACGTTGCTGCGGCAATTCGCGGTGGTGCTTCTTTAGTTCATAGTGTTCAAATGATGAATAAATACGACAAACTTTCGATGTAATTGTTAGAAAATTGACAATTATTAAGGAAAAATTGAATACTCAATTCCTGTAAAATATAAGAAATTTGATTTCTCTAAAATTGCTATGACTTTAAAATCGCTACACGCTACTCATAATCCACTTTCTAAAACAGAAAGACAGTTAGAAATTCTATCCAATGGAATTTTTGCAACTGGTTCATTGCCCACTTTTGTTGAAAAAATAAAACAATCCAATCAATTTCCATTACGTCCATCTAAAATTGAAATTCTACAAATAAATGTTGGATATATGTGTAATCAAGTTTGCGCACATTGTCATGTTGATGCTGGTCCAGACCGAAAAGAAATAATGACTTTTGAAACAATGCAACAAATTTTAGAAGTACTAAAAACGACTGAAATCAATACGATTGACTTAACAGGTGGCGCTCCGGAAATGAACCCAAACTTTCGTTGGTTTGTTGAAGAAGCATCAAAAATTGGAGTGAAAGATTTTATAGTTCGTTCTAATTTAACTATCATACTTGCCAATAAAAAATACCACGATTTACCCGAATTTTTTGCTAAACACAACATTCACGTTATTTCTTCATTGCCTCATTACAAAAGAGAAAAAACAGACAAACAACGTGGCGATGGCGTTTTCGATAAATCAATACAAGCATTACAAATGCTCAACAAAGTTGGTTATGGCAAAGAAAATAGTACTCTAAAACTCGATTTGGTTTACAATCCGTCAGGAGCATTTTTACCAACAGATCAAATGGCTTTGCAAAACGATTTCAAAAAAGCATTGAAAGAAGATTTTGACATCGATTTTAATTCGCTGTTTGCCATTACAAATTTACCTATTTCTCGGTTTTTAGATTATCTCATCAATTCAGATAATTACGAAGACTATATGTATGCTTTAGTAGAAGCTTATAATCCAAAAGCGGTCGAAAATGTAATGTGTAAAAATACCATTTCAGTAAGTTGGGATGGCTATTTATACGATTGCGATTTCAATCAAATGCTCGGATTAAAAGTAGCAACTTCCGAAAAACACATTTCCCAATTTAATGAAGAAAATTTAAACAATCGAAATATTATTATTTCACAACATTGTTACGGATGTACAGCTGGAGCCGGAAGCAGTTGTCAAGGAACTGTAATTTAATATGAAAAAGCAATTACTTATCGTTTTTGTAAAAAACATAAAATTGGGCAAAGTAAAAACCCGATTAGCAAAAACTATTGGTGACGAAGCTGCTTTTGAAATTTATAAAGAATTGGTAGCAATTACTGAAAAAGCAACTGCAACTCTAGATTTTGACAAAGCAATTTATTTTTCTGACACTATTGTAGATACCAAGTGGAAAAACACAGAAAAAAAGGTTCAGTTTGGTGTTGATTTAGGAGCAAGAATGCAAAATGCTTTTGTTGATGGATTTATTTTAGGTTATGAATCTATAGTTTTAATTGGTTCCGATTTGCCTGAAATTTCTAAAGACATTATTCTCAAAGCATTTGACGCTCTTCAAAATAGCGACACTGTTTTTGGTCCAGCGCAAGATGGCGGTTATTATTTAATCGGAATGAATACAATTCACAATACAGTTTTTGAAAACAAACCTTGGAGCCAACCCAATTTATTAGAAGTTACATTAGCAGAGTTAAAACAAAAT
>JAYTNO010000039.1:0-13638 GCA_043748275.1 Flavobacterium sp.
AAAATTATAGTTGTCGGAAAAGGTTCTGAAGTACTCCCAGGTTTAGAGAAATTAAATATTCCAATTTTTTATTTTGATAAATTTGGAAACCCAACCGAAAAAATAGTAGCCAAAAAAGAAATTCCTGCAGGAGTAACTGCAAAATCAGTAATTGATAATTATATAAAAGTTATTGGCGGAGAAAAACTATTAAAAAGCATAAAATCAATTTATACTCTTTCGTCAGGAACAATTCAAGGAACACCACTTGAATTAACATCAAAAACCACATCCACAAATAAACAATTGCGCGAAATGAAAGCAATGGGAATGTCTATGATGAAACAAGTCGTAAACGAAAAAGGCGCTTATGTCGTGCAGCAAGGTCAAAGAAAAGAATTGTCTGGAGAAGAACTTGCTGATATGAAAGCAGGAGCAAACCCATTTGATGAATTATCCTTGTCTAATAAAACAGGAATATCTCTTGAAGGAATTGAAAACTTGAATGGTAGTGATGCTTATGTGATAAAAGATGGCAAAACTATTTTGTATTATGACACACAAACAGGTTTGAAGCTTGCAGAAACTAAAACCATGGAAATGGGCGGACAACAAATTGCTCAAACTACTAGTTTTGGAGAGTATAAAGATGTTAAAGGAATAAAAATTCCTTATAAAACAACAATTAATATCGGTATGGAAATAGAATTAACCACAACTGATGTAAAATTCAATGAAGGTGTTAGTGATCTAGATTTTCAATAAAAAATATTATTTTTAAACTTAAAAGCTATCAAACATATTGGTAGCTTTTTTTATTTTTTACTCGAAAGATAAACGCCAATCAAAATTATAAAAGCTCCCATAAACTGAACTGGTGTTAGCATTTCGTTGTCTAATAATCCCCAAAAGAAAGCTACTACAGGAATCAAATAGGTAACTGAAGTAGCAAAAACAGGTGAAGACATTTGGATTAATTTAAAGAAAAGAATATTGGCAATTCCTGTACCTACAACACCCAAAATCAAAATAAAAATCACAGAATGTTGCACTTTTGGAATTTCAATAACTTCAAAAAAACCAGAAAAATATAATATAATCAATGCAGGAAGCAACATCACAGTGAAATTTCCTGTAGAAATACTCAGTGGGCTCAAGTCTGACAAGTGTCTCTTGATTAAATTTACATTCGTGGCATAACATAAAGAAGCAATCAAAACCAAAATAGCATAACTATAATTTTGTTCTGGATGATGCATGGCACCATTCAAAATTAGCAAAGCGCTACCAATCAAACCAATAATGACGCCTAAAATTTGACTTCTTTTAAAATCTAATTTAAAAATTAATGCACCTAATATTAAGGTATTCAATGGTGTTAAAGAATTCAAAATCGAACTTACCGAACTATCAATTTGTGTTTGAGCAATTGCAAAAAGATATGCAGGAATAAAAGTGCCAAACATGGCGGTCAAAGCTATATATTTCCATTGATGAAGCGGAATTAAAGGCAAGCTTTTAAATCCAATTACCAATAAGAATCCTGCAGCAAAAATCATTCGTAAAGAACCTAATTGAAAAGGATTTAGCCCAACCAATCCTTTTTTTATTAAAATAAAAGAACTACCCCAAATTAAGGCTAAGACTATCAAAAAAAACCATTTGAGTTGTTTGGTGTTCATTATTTAACTTTTTACGCATCAAATTTTGTAAAAATTTTATGATTAACCATTTCTTTTTTAAGTTATTTTTGTCTCAGAAATAAAATTATTCTTAAAAAGAAGCAACCTAGTTAATTATAAAAAGATGAAATCATTAATAGCAGTCCTCACAACAAGTTTGATTTTTATAAGTTGTAAAGAAACTGGAAATGCTCCAGAAACTGACACTAATGGTGGAGTAGCTGTAACAGAAAAAGTTGCCATTAATCCAAAAAATCTTCAAACGGCAAGTTTTACTATCGACGGAATGACATGTGCTATTGGTTGTGCAAAAACAATAGAGAAAAAATTATCAGAAACACAAGGAGTTCAGGAAGCAACCGTAGATTTTGACAAAAAAGAAGCAACAGTTTCATATGATTCTGCTCTACAAAATCCAGAATCCTTGCAAAAAATTGTAGAAGCAACCGCAGACGGAAAAACTTATAAAGTATCTAATACCAAAAAAGCTTAAAAATAATTCATCTACTTACTTAATAAAAAAAAAGAGAACTGAAAAGTTCTCTTTTTTTATTTCCATCGCAAACTTTCCATAAGGGTTTGCATATCGTTCTTGATGTAGCTTGTTGCCGGCATTATCGAATCGAAATTGGGTTTTGCATAAAAATACACCGAACAATCTATAAAATGTTTCACACTATCTGTCACATAAAACTGTGCATTTGTTGCCGCATTACCATTGACTTGATAAAACATCCCATATACTTTGTTTTTGCTGTTTATAAAGGGTTGTTCTAATATATCATCAGCTTTGATAACGTGTTCATAAGTGAGTTTTTGAGCATCTTTCAACAACAAATTGATATTGTTTGACACTGGTTTGTAACTCAAATATATTGTAGCTTTCATCTTCGGGTAATCAATTGTAAAATTGCAACTCGTTTTTTCTTTAATTACTGCTTCAGAATTAATGTCAAAAGTAAAGGGACAATTATTTTCGAAATGCGAATACTGAGCCACAGGATATTCCAAACTTAATTGTCCTGATGGTTTGGGCAAAACCTCTTTCTTGCAACCAATAGTTATAAAAAGCAGTACTAAAAATAAAGAAAAAGGCTTCAATTTTTTTAACATAAGAAAGGTTTAAAACGGCAAATCGTTTTCTGGCAATGGATTACTTGGCGCCTCAAAATTTGAATTTTTAATTTCATTACTCGAAAACGCCTTTTGCGATTCAGTATCTTTTTTGGTAGTCAAAAAGGTAAATTCAGTTACTTGAATTTCTGTGGTATATTTGGTAATACCTTCTTCAGTTTGCCATTGTCTAGATTTTATCCTTCCTTCTACATATATTTTATCTCCTTTTGATAGATATTTCTCGCAAATTTCGGCAGCTTTATTTCTCACAACAAGATTGTGCCATTCGGTTGAGGTTATTTTTTCATTGGTAGATTTGTTAATATAGGTTTCGTTGGTAGCCAAAGGAAATCTTCCAATGCAGTTGCCACCATCAAAATAGTGCATCTTGATATCTTCACCAAGATGGCCTATTAACATTACTTTGTTTAACGTTCCGCTCATTTTTTGTGGTATTTAATAAGTCAAATGTACTAAATTTTTGAAAAAGATTTCCATTCCTTTTCTATAAAATTAAAAATCACAATAGGAAATGGAAATACTTGTAGTGTATCAAAATCAATGCCATTTGGTATTGAACCATTAAGGTTTACTATCTGGAATTTTATATAAAGATGTTGATGAGATAATTTGTGAATAATACTTTTAGAATTCCATTCTCTCACAGAAACAATTTTATTGTCATTATATATAAGGTCTTTAATTTGATTTGAAATTGCTTCAAAACTTTCTTCTTTTTGAGTTTCTATAAGCGGAAATTCATATAGATTGTGCCAAATTCCTTTATCAGCTCTTTTTTGAATAATTGTTTTTTGATTTTCATCAAGAAATACAATATAATTAAAATACCTATTGGTGACTTTTAGTTTTTTTGATTTTATAGGTAATTGAGATACTTTCTTTTTTTGCAAAGCCAAACAACTTGAATTGAAAATACAAATATCACAATTCGGATTTTTTGGCACACATTGTATAGCCCCAAACTCCATTATAGCTTGATTGAACAATGCTGGATTTTCTTTTGAGATTAATTCAGAAGCCAATGCAGTAAACTCTTTTTTGGTTGATAATAAAGAAATATCAGATTCAATATCAAAATAGCGAGACAAAACCCTAAAAACATTTCCATCAACCACGGGAACTTTTTCGTTGTAAGAAAAAGATGCAATTGCAGCAGCAGTATATTCCCCGACTCCTTTTAGTTTCAATAAATCAACATATGAATTCGGAAAAATTCCGTCTAATTCAAAAGCAATATATTGAGCTGTTTTGTGTAAATTTCTTGCACGAGAATAATACCCTAAACCTTGCCAAAGTTTCAAAATTTGTTCTTCGGTAGCATTTGCCAAATCAAAAACAGTAGGAAAATTGGTTGTAAACGAATAAAAATAGGGCATTCCTTGTGCAACTCGAGTTTGTTGCAACATTATTTCAGACAGCCAAATGAAGTACGGATTTTGTGTATTTCGCCACGGCAAATCGCGTTTGTTTTGTAAATACCATTTGGTTAAGGAATTAGAAAAAGTCATGTTAAATAATTGTTTGGCAAATGTAAAAGTTTATGTAATTAAATTTTAATGAATTAGGTTGATTAATTGTTTTTTTAATTCATATATTTGCACTCTCAAAAAAATAGTACCCAAAATTAAAATTAGAACGAAAATGACGAAAGCAGATATCGTAGCAAAAATTTCAGAGAAATTAGGCCTTGAAAAAGGTGATGTTCAAGCGACAGTTGAATCTTTTATGGAAGAAGTTAAAACTTCATTAGAAACTGGAGACAATGTTTATTTAAGAGGATTTGGTAGTTTTATTATCAAAACCAGAGCAGAAAAAACAGGAAGAAACATTTCTAAAAACACTACAATTAAAATACCAGCTCACAACATTCCAGCTTTTAAACCTGCAAAAGTGTTTGTTGAAGGAGTTAAAACAAATAACGAAGCAAAATAAAAATATTATTAATCACCAAAAATCTATCCGATTATGCCAAGTGGTAAAAAAAGAAAAAGACATAAGGTAGCAACGCACAAACGTAAGAAGAGAGCGAGAGCTAACCGTCACAAGAAGAAAAAGTAGTTCTAAACTACTTTTTTCTTTTTTAAAAAGTTCATTGAAATTGAGATTTAAGATTGTAGATTACCGATTTAAGATTGCAGATGTAAGAAATCTGAAATCAAGAATCAAAATTCAGAAATCTAGAATCTCGCCGGGTTCAATACCTGTTAAAATATTGTTTAATCCATCCTCACAATTCAGTCAGGAATGATAAGTTATAAGTTTGTACTTTGACTTTTTGATTTTTTGACTAAAAAGTTGGGATAAAAATTTAACGTGTGAATAAAGAATTAATCATCAGATCTAGTTCTGAAGCCGTAGATTTTGCCTTATTAAAAGATGGAAAACTAATTGAATTACACAAAGAACAAGAAACCAGCAAGTTTCAAGTTGGCGATATTTTTATTGCCAAAATCAGGAAACCAGTTGCTGGGCTTAATGCTGCATTTGTAAATGTAGGCTTCGAGAAAGATGCCTTTTTGCATTATCACGATTTAGGTCCAAATCTTGCTTCTCAACTGAAATTCATAAAACTTGTAAGCGCAGGTAAAATAAAAGATTTCTCCCTAAAATCCTTTCAGTTTGAAAAAGAAATTGATAAAGACGGCTCTATGACCGATGTGTTAAGCGCCAATCAATCAATTCTTGTTCAAGTCGTCAAAGAACCAATATCTACAAAAGGCCCAAGAATAAGTTCAGAACTTTCTCTTGCCGGACGATTTATTGTTCTTGTCCCTTTCTCCGATAGAGTTTCTGTTTCTCAAAAAATAGAAGAAAAAGGAGAAAAAGATAGACTTAAAAAACTGGTTCAAGCAATTAAACCAAAAGGATTTGGCGTTATTGTTCGTACAGTAGCCGAAGGCAAAAAAACAGCAGAAATAGAAAAAGACTTGCAGAATCTAATAGACAGATGGACTGCAATGTGTAAAAAATTACCAACTGCTCATCATCCATCAAAAGTATTAGGAGAACTCAATAGAGCATCTTCGATACTTAGAGATGTATTTAATGATACCTTTAGTGGTATTCATATAGATGACGAAGAGTTGTACAACGAAACGAAGGATTATGTGCAAGAAATTGCTCCTTCAAAAGAATCAATAGTAAAGTTTTATCAATCAAAAGACACGCCAATTTTTGAGAAATACAATATAGAGAGACAAATCAAAACTTCTTTTGGAAAAACAGTATCAATGAGTAAAGGTGCTTACCTTATTATTGAACATACAGAAGCGCTTCACGTTATAGACGTAAATAGCGGAAACCGTTCAAACAAAGCAACCAACCAAGAAGATACCGCAATGGAAGTCAATATGATTGCCGCAGCAGAAATCGCTAGACAATTGCGTTTGCGAGATATGGGCGGAATTATAGTTGTTGATTTTATCGATATGCAAAATCCAGATAACCGTAAAGTGTTATTTGATTTTCTCCGAGACGAAATGCTTGATGATAAAGCAAAACATAAGATCTTACCGCCAAGTAAGTTTGGACTAGTTCAAATTACTAGACAACGCGTAAGACCAGAAGTAAATATAAAAACAAGAGAAGAAGATCCTAATAATGAAAATGGCGAAATTGAAGCGCCAATTCAAATTATAGATAAGATTTCATTTTCTCTTGAAAAGATTTTAAAAGACCATAAAAAAGTAAAACTAAATGTTCATCCTTTTGTGGCAGCATACCTTAAAAAAGGTTTTCCATCATTGCGTTCAAAATGGTTTTTTGAACATAAAAAATGGGTGAAAATAATACCACGTGACGCTTACACGTACCTAGAATACCATTTCTTTGACAATCAAGGAAATGAAATTAAAGAACAATGATTCTGAAATAAATTCAGAAGAAATAAAACCGCCTTTCGAAAGACTGGCGGTTTTTTTATTTCCTTTTTTCTGCAAAAAAACGAATCATTAAATCAGCGGCTTCATTTGCTAAAACACCAGAGACAACTGTAGTTTTAGGATGTAATTGTGTGCTCATTTTCATAAAACCACGTTGGTCATCTGTAGCGCCAAAAACAATTTTTGAAATTTGGCTCCAATATAAAGCACCAGCGCACATTTGACAAGGTTCAAGTGTAACATAAAGCGTGCAATCTTTGAGATATTTACCTCCTAAAAAATTGGCCGCAGCAGTGATAGATTGCATTTCGGCATGAGCCGTAACATCATGAAGCATTTCGGTAAGATTATGACTTCTAGCAATCACTTTATTGTCAATTACTATGATTGCTCCAACTGGTATTTCTCCTTTTTCAAAAGCCATTTCTGCTTCTTGCAAGGCTTTTTTCATAAAATACTCGTCTGTGAAAATGTTTTCCATACTGCAAAAATAGGAATTCAATTTGTTACCTTTGCTTTATGCCAAACAATTTACTTTCACATATCAATAATCCAACTGATTTAAAAAAATTAGATGAATCACAATTGCCTCAATTGGCAAAAGAATTACGTGATTTTATTATAGATGTTGTCTCTGTAAAAGAAGGTCATCTTGGTGCTAGTTTGGGCGTTATTGAATTGACAATTGCATTGCATTATGTTTTTAACACTCCAGGAGATTTATTGGTTTGGGATGTTGGTCATCAAGCGTATGGACATAAAATTTTGACAGGAAGAAGAGCTGTTTTTCATACAAACAGACAACTAGGAGGAATTTCTGGTTTTCCTAAAAGAAGCGAAAGTGAATATGATACTTTTGGTGTAGGACATTCTTCAACAGCTATTTCTGCTGCATTAGGAATGGCAATTGCATCCAAACTAAAAGGAGATTCAAACAAGCAACATATTGCTGTTGTAGGTGATGCTTCAATAGCTTCAGGAATGGCATTTGAAGGGTTAAATCACGCAGGAGTTACAGATGCAAACCTTTTGGTAATTTTGAATGATAATGCTATCGGAATTGATCCAAGTGTTGGAGCTTTAAAAAATTATCTAACTGCTGTAAAGGAAGGAAAAAATCCAAAACAGAATAACATTATTAAATCTTTAAATTTTGATTATTCTGGACCTATTGATGGACATAATATTTTTGAAGTTATAAAAGAACTAAAGCGTCTCCAAAAAATAAAAGGCCCGAAATTTTTGCATATCATTACAACCAAAGGTAAAGGTTTACAACAAGCTGAAGAAAATCAAGTTCAATATCACGCGCCTGGGAAATTTGATAAAACTACAGGTGAAGTTCATTTGAAATCAGAAGAAAATATACCTCCAAAATTTCAAGATGTTTTTGGTTTAACCCTTTTAGATTTAGCCAAAAAAAACCAAAAAATTATTGGTATTACACCTGCAATGCCTTCTGGAAGTTCGTTGAAGTTTATGATGGATGTATTTCCAGATCGAGCTTTTGATGTTGGAATTGCCGAACAACATGCCGTAACACTTGCTGCCGGAATGGCAACGCAAGGAATGATTGTTTTTTGCAATATATATTCCACTTTTTTGCAAAGAGCTTATGATCAAGTCATTCATGATGTTGCTATACAGAATTTACCAGTTATTTTTTGTTTAGATAGAGCAGGTTTGGTAGGAGAAGATGGCGCAACACATCATGGGGTTTTTGATTTGGCTTATTTGAGATGTATTCCTAATATGATTATTTATGCGCCAAGAAATGAAATCGATTTACAAAATATATTATATACCGCTCAATTGAGTTTAAATCATCCTATAGCCATTCGTTATCCTCGTGGTAGAGGTGTAATTACTGATTGGAAAAAAAAATATTTTGGTAATTATACTAAAATTGAAATTGGCAAAGCCATTTGCTTAAAAGAAGGTTCAACAACAGCTGTTTTGTCAACTGGAACTATTGGAAATAATGTAACTAAGGCAATTTCAAAATTGAAAAATCCTGAGAGTATTGCCCATTATGATTTTGGTTTTGTAAAACCATTAGATGAAGAAATGTTACATTCCATTTTGTCTACTTTTCAAAAAATAATAACTATTGAAGACGGTGCTATTAATGGTGGTTTTGGTTCTTCTATAGTTGCATTTATCGCAATACACAACTATACAATTTCAATACAAACCCTAGGAATTCCTGATCAATTTATAGAACAAGGCACAGTTGATGAATTACAAAAAATTTGCAAAATAGATGTAGAAAATCTAGTTGATTTATTGTCATAAAAAAAATCCAAACCTTTCGATTTGGATTTTTCTAATTTATAAACTTAAAGATATTAGTTTCTAATTAATTTTTCAGAATAAGTGAACTCATTCGTATTAATTTTAACTACATATACTCCAGTTTGTAATTTGCTCAAGTTAATTGATTTCTCAATATTGAATTTCTCATCAGTTTGATTGAAAACAACTCTACCATTGATATCCACAATTTGAATAGTAACTTTACCTACAAATTGGTTGATACGAACATTTAATAATCCGTTTGAAGGATTTGGATAGATTCTTATGTTTTCAGCTTTGTTGAATTGTGTATTTGCTAATGGGAAAGCAGTAAATCCCTCAACTTGATCTGTACAATCTGTTGCTAAACCTGAAGAAGCATTTAATCCCAAACCTCTTCTTCTGAAAACTTCAGCAATCATATTATAATTTGCACCACCTGTAGTAGCTTGATCTGCAGCAAAAATATTATCTCTACCAGTAATCATATTTGCACCATTACAAGTATCTAGTTTTAATGCATCTAATACTAAACGCATTACTTTATTATTACCACCAGTTCCATTATAAATGTCTGGATCAAAACCGTATTGGTTAATATAAGCCCAGTTTAAATCCCAAAGTACAGTTGCCCAGAATTCTCCAATTTTATATTTATAAGTTGTGTCTGTTGCATCATAAGGCCAATTTGAACTACTAAAAGTTCTAGGATTTATTGTCATATCTGTAGAATAAGGAAAATCTCTAATTCCAGCTCCATCATTGGGCTCATTTATTGCAAAAGTTCCAACTGTTTTTGGATCTGCACCCGTATCTCCAGTTTTTAGTTGCATCATTAATCCGAAAAAGTCTGACCAACCTTCTCCCATTTGTTCTTGATTTGTCATACAACCTGTTAGTCCGCCACCTACAAGTCTGTTTGAAATTCCATGACCATATTCGTGACCTATTATTGTATTATCAAAATCACCATCAGCATATAAGTATAAGTTACTTGGAACTTCAATTTTTACATTTACAGGTCCATTAGCCATTTCAACCAATAAAGCTTCTGCTTTTTCTCTTGAAATAAATATAGCAGGAATAGTAATTCCTAATAAACCTGTTGAACTCATTGATAATCTTGTAGGATTGTTAACAACAGTGTCATAAACAATTGCAGCTAAAGCACCTGCGTCTTGAGCATTTTTAACTTTATTAGAAAAATTACAATTCCCTCTTCTAATTAACACTATTTTACCACTAATGTCAAATGCATTAGTAGGTACAACACAAGCATTATGACCACTTATTGGATTTGTATTTGGATTTGGAGCGTTTTCATAATGAACTAAATCTGATGTGATTCCATTTGGTGCAGCAGGAACAGGTATTCTATCTGTTGTATCAAACACATTTGTAGTTGCAGACATTGCACCAGCAATACTTGCCGGTGAATTAATTTGAATATAATCAGTTGGAGGTGCTCCAGCATCCCACAAAAACATTTGAATACGTGGTCTTACACCGTCATTTGTAGGTGTAAAATTCGCATTATTTAATGTTGGGGTTGTTTGAGAATACCCATCTTGCGAATCTGCCTGAACATAATCTCCAGTTCCAGAAGTTACTCCACCTCTTCCTAAATTGTTTTGTTGATAATTACCATTTGCTTCATCAAATCCATATTGATACCAAACATCATGCATAATGTTGTTCATATAGAATAAATTTGTTGTAGATGCAGAAGTATATGATGTAGGTTGTAATGTTTGACCTGTACCTACATTGTATTGAGGAAAATCAAAATTCAATGCAGTTCCGCCATCAGCTCTTATACCTGTACCATTATCGCCATTTGCATCTTCTTGAGCTAAAACATTATTTCCTCTAGTATATGTAAATTTTAAAGCCGCATTTGTTCCTCCTAAAGCATTAGCATCATGCCAACCATTTGGAGAGGCTAATGCATTTCCTGAGGTTGAAATAACTTCAAAAGGATGATGATTAGGGCTTGTATAGTTGTAAGGAATTACTCTATAAGTTCCTACTGGAGCATCTAACATAGTAGTACGAGAGTTAAAAACATATTCCATAAAACCGAAAGATGGTTTTTTGATTAAATCATTATGGTTATGATTAGATTCGCCAAAATTACAACTGATAGTTAAATCGTTCTTTTCTAATACAGAACCATTATTAGCATCTACTTTAATATCCCAATAATGATTTCCTGGAGCATAAAACTGAAATGCCCAAGCAAGTTTTAGTTTATTTGCAACTTGACAAAATCCTAGTTTGGCTGTGATTTGATCTTGTTGTATTCCATCTGTTAATAAAAACTTTTTGTCATTAATAGTCTCGGCAATTGTAAAGGTACGAACCGAAGTTATACCCACGTTTGAATAAGCATTTTTAATTGCTTGAAACATATTTAAAGAAGGAGTAGTTGAATTTACTTTTTGAGCAATATTGCTTTGAAAGTTATTTCCTAATTTTAGGACATTTCCGTCTTTAATAGATACATTTGATTGTGCATTAAAAACTTCAATTCCTTGATATCTTTGAACAATATAAGTACTAGTGATTTTTGTACCTTGCCCTAAGAATTCATTCTCAATAGTCCACTCAGATATATCCTGACTTGTTAATCCAAATTTACTTTTGTTTGTATCTAAATAATTTTGAATAAGTTGCTTGTTGGCTTGAGAGAAACCAATAAACGAAATCAGAAAAGCGGTTAATAGTGTAATTTTTTTCATAATTTTTTAATTTTTGGAAAACAAACTTAACGTATTTTTTTAATATTTCAAAAAAAGGATTAAAACATTAACAATCTAGTTTACAGCACCCGAAATGATGCGATAATACAATAATGCATTTCCGTCTGTAAGCATCGATACAAAGTGGCAAATGTGTAACAATCTTTCATAGATTTCTTCTTTCTCTATATGGTGTTTTTCTGGTAGAATTTTTAACAAAAGCGAATCAAAATTACTTGTTTTTCCTTCATGTTTATTGTTGTAGGCAGTAATAAATTTGTCTAATAAGGTGTTGATAATCTGGTAACCTGTTAATTCTTTCTCTATAACTTCACGGCTTTGATATATTTTTTTGACGCTCAATTTGATAATATCATCCATCTGCGCTTTATATTTACTTTTATCGGTCAATGCATAAGGGAAATTTCCTTTCAAAATGTCGTCTTCATTTTCTATAAAAACTTTTACGGCATCATTTATTAAACTTCCAATTGCCAAAGCTCTCAAATAACTGATGCGATCTTCTTTGGTGGTTAATGCGTTGTATTTGGTTGAATCTATAGAATCCTTGACCAATTTGATTAAATATTCTAAAGCAAAATCTTCAGAAACTAATCCTAAATTGATTCCGTCTTCAAAATCAATGATAGTATAACAAATATCATCTGCTGCTTCAACCAAATAAGCAAGTGGATGTCGTTCAAAACCAATATCATTACCGGATTTATTTGGAATTAAACCAAGTTCTTGTGCTACTTCCTGAAAAAATTGTGAATCGGTTTGAAAGAATCCATACTTTTTATCTGAAATGTTTTTAGTAGGTTTTTTAGGTAAGCTTTCTTTTGGATATTTCATAAAAGCTCCCAAAGTAGCATACGTTATTCGCAAACCTCCTTCAATTCCTGGTCTAGAACTGGTTAAAACCGAAAAACCGTTTGCGTTTCCTTCAAAATCGATAAGATCTTGCCATTGCTTATTGGTAAGTTTGTCTTTGAATTGTTGTCCTTTTCCAATAGAAAAATATTCACCTATTGCTTTTTCTCCAGAATGACCAAAAGGCGGATTGCCAATATCGTGAGCCAATGAAGCAGCAGCTACAATTGCACCAAAGTCATTTGCTTGAAAACCGTGTATTTCTTGTAAATGCGGATATTTTTCAATAATTTTTTTCCCAACCAATCTTCCAATAGAGCGACCTACTACCGAAACCTCTAGACTATGAGTCAATCGAGTATGTACAAAATCGGTTTTTGAAAGCGGTATAACTTGTGTTTTATCCTGCAAACTTCTAAAAGCTGCCGAAAATATAATTCTATCATAATCAACTTCAAAACCAAGCCGAGTATCATCTTGTTCTTTGCGTAATCTTTTGCTGGTGTCGCCTTGGCGTTTAAGAGATAATAGTTGTTCCCAGTTCATTGTGATTTTATATTTTAAATTTTCAGATTTTCAAAAATACAGTTTAAATTACTATTTTCTTCATACAAATACTATTTTCAATTCCTTTGTATTGACCATAATTTTCAATGATGGTATAGCCTAATTTTTGGTATAAATAGATAGCATCTGCTTGCATAAAACCAGTTTCAAGAACACAAGTGGTGTAGTTTTCTTCTTTTGCCCATTGTTCTAGTTCATCTACTATTTTTGATGCAATTCCTTTTCCGCGATATTCAGGCAAGGTATACATTCTTTTTATTTCGGCTATTTTGGACTCATATTCTTTGTAAGCTCCAATTCCGACAGGAATATAATTATCATAACAAATTACGGCATTTTTCAATAAATTGGTTTTATTGAATTGGGCATAAAACTCGTGATCATCACCATCTAAAACACGTAAATAGGCATCAAGTGCGATGACAAGTTTAGCAAAATCTTCATTTTCTGAAGTAGTTCGTTTTATTGTAAAAGGAATCATTT
>JAYTNO010000040.1:0-1962 GCA_043748275.1 Flavobacterium sp.
ATTTAAACGAATTGGCAAGTGGTGTTTATTTGATTCAATTTTCTGATAAAAATATCAAATCCTTTAAAATCATCAAACATTAAAATTTCAATTTCAAAAATAAATATCAATTTCAAAATTCAAAAACAATCGTAATTATGAAAAAACTATATACACTTTCCGCAATTTTAATTACTTTTTTATCATTTGCGCAAGTACCACAAGGTATTTCGTATCAAGCCATTGCTCTTGATGCTTCTGGAAATCCTGTTGTTTCTGCCAATGTGGGTATTCGGCTTTCTATTCTTGATGCAACTGCAACTGGTGCCGTTTTGTATTCTGAATCCCATATCAAAATGACAAATCCTCAAGGGTTATTTAATCTAGTTATTGGTCAAGGAACGAGTTTGTCTGGAACTTTTACCTCTATAAAATGGGAAACCAATTCTAAATTCCTGAAAGTAGAAATGGATGCAGCTGGCGGAACCAATTATGTTTTAGTTGGCACTACAGAATTACTTTCAGTTCCTTATGCATTGATGGCTGGAAAAGTGAAAAGTGAAGATGTGGTTGGTGGACAGGATGAATTCGGTTATTCTGGTAGTTGGTATTCAAGCTCTTTTATGACAAATACCAATGCCTATGTATTTTCACCAGCAGAATTAATTTTTGATACTTCTCTTCCTCCGTCTGTTAATACTTGGCATTCAACACCTATATCTGGCATACCGTTTATGAAATCACAAAATAGTTTTTTAACATCAACAAATGCATACATTTTTGGCCCTGTAAGTTCAGGTCAAAATGGTGACCATACAAATAGTTGGCATTCTTTTCCTATAAGTGGTCAGCCTGTTAAAATTTTATCTACTTATTATTATTCAACATTAGTAATTACATCTACAAATGCATATTCCTACACATCTGACAGTACAGGTTTGCTTAATTGGAATCCTATTGCTATTTCTGGTGAATTGATAGATGTATCGTCTACAGGACTAGGATTATTAACTTCAACAAATGCATATATATTTGTTGATAATAGTTGGCAATCTATCGCTATTTCAGGAATACCTTTAAAGATTAAAAATACAAGACAAGGTGTGCTTGTACTTACTACAACTAACGCTTATCTTTATGGAACTGATACTACTTCTTTATATGGTGGTTCGGCAATGAGTTGGCATAACATCCCATTATCAGGAACATTATTATTAGATTGATATAAAAACAAAAAACCTGCTCTCATCAAGCAGGTTTTTTTTATAAATTTTTAGAATTATTTTGTAAACAATAATTCTCTATATTTTGTTAATGTCCAGATTTCGTCATCAACTAAAAGTTCTAAAGTGTCGCAATGATCTCTAATCGTATCAAAATAAGGTTTTACTTTGTTACAGTAGTCTTCTGCCATTTTTTGCGCATCGGTCAAAGCATTTGCTTTTCGTCTTGCATCAGTCATCATTTCAACTTTGGTATTGATTCCTTCTATATGAGATGAAATTTCTTTAATCAAGACGATTTGTTCTTTACCAATTTTCTCAAAGTCTTTACCGAAGATTTCTTTCAGACCACGAACATTTTCTATTAAAGTGTTTTGGTAACGAATGGCTGTTGGAATAACGTGATTGCGAGCAATATCGCCTAAAACTCTTCCTTCTATTTGAATTTTCTTAGTATACTCTTCTAATTCAATTTCGTAACGTGCTTCTACTTCAATGTGATTCATAATTTTCATTTCAGAAAATAAATCCAAAGCTTGTTTTGATGCTCTTGCTTTCAAAGCTTCTGGAGTAGTTTTGAAATTACTCAATCCACGTTTTTTAGCTTCTTTTTCCCAAGCATCACTATATCCGTCACCTTCAAAAAGAATTTTCTTAGATTGTTTGATATATTCTCTTAAGACATTAAAAATAGCTTCGTCTTTTTTCAAATCTTTCTTTTCTATCAATGCATCTACTTCTTTTTTGAAATCGATTAATT
>JAYTNO010000041.1:0-29133 GCA_043748275.1 Flavobacterium sp.
ATCCTTATTTAACATATTCTTTTGCTCCTATAATTAACCTATTGAATTATTTATTATTAATATTATTTGTTCTACTTCATTCTGATTTAATCCAGCATATAAAGGTAAACAAAGTATTCTTGTGGCTACACTTTCAGATATTGGCATAGAATTACCTTCTGTAAATGGAATAATATTTAACGAAGGATAAAAATATCTTCTTGGAAATATTTCTTTTTCATTTAATGCTTTTTGTGCTTTTAATAATATTTCCTCAGATTCAAAGATTATAGGATAATAACTATAATTCCATTTTGTGTTTTCACGAATTTTTATTTCTGTTAATTTATTAAAATTCAATCCATTTCTATAACTATCAACAACCTCTTTTCTTGATTGTAATATTGAATCCATATAAGGTAAAACTGCTAATCCCATTGCCGCTTGCAATTCAGAAATTTTTCCGTTAATTCCAATTCCAAAAAAATCTAATGGTCCATTGTGTCCAAAATTATGACTGTAAAATATTTTATGAAACAACTCTTTATCATTACAAAAAACAGACCCACCTTCTCCAGTATGAAATAATTTTGTGGCGTGAAAACTACAAGTACTTACATCTCCAAATTCAAAAATAGATTTTTCATTATATTCAACTCCAAAACAATGTGCTGCATCATATATTATTTTTAGATTATGTTTTTTTGCAATTGTCTCAATTACATCTACATTACATGGATTTCCAAAAACATGAGTGGCTAAAATAGCAGTGGTTTTGTCTGTTATTGCTGCTTCAATTTTGTTTTCATCAATAGTTAAATATTCTGGATGAATATCTACAAAAACTGGTTTGCAGTTTTCCCAAACTATCGCAGATGAAGTTGCAACATAACTAAATGGAGTTGTAATTATTTCACCTTGATTTCCTAAAATTTTTAATGCAATTTGAATAGGAATTGTTCCATTATTCATGATAATAATATTAGAAACTGAAAGATATTCCTTAATCTTACTTTCTAATTCTAATACTAATTGTCCTCTATTTGTTAACCATTGATTATCCCAAATTCGTTGAACTTGTTGATGATATTCTTCAATTGGCGGAAAAAAAGTCTTCGTTACATTTATCATTTATATGTTTTATAATTACTTGTAGTGATAAAATTATATTTTTTTAAATTTCAATTTACTTATAAAATATATTGTTTTTATTTTTGGACAACCTTTTTTTAAAAGCATAGATATAATGGTATGGATTTATATAAAAACAAAACAATTTATACAGAAAACTATTTAAAGTAGTATTTTTATTTAATCCGTTATTTTGAAAAAAAAGTGAAATTTTATATACAAATTTTTCAGATTTGACCATCTCCCAAGGTAAATAAGGATGTGCAAGTTTTTCTCTAATTTTAAACGAATATAAAATAGCTGGTTTAAATATTGGGTCACCTCCAACATTATTTGATGCTTTACTATGGATTCTATAACCCGCTGTAGGTGTATGAAAATAGTAAAATCGTTCTCCTGACTTTGTTAATTTTAGCCACATAGGATAATCTTCAACCAACTTATTAGATTCGTCAAAACCGCCTACTTTTAAAATTGCTTTTTTGTTAAAAAAATAAGAAGGCGTATAATGTATCCTGTCTTGAACCAATTCTATCTGATATTGTTCTTTTGCTGTAAAAGAAGGATGCATCAAATTATTAGGAAAATCTTGTGGAGTTGTTCTGATATAATTTTTATCTAAAAAATCATCCTGATACACTTTTACTTGACTAAAAATAATATGCGCTTCCGGATTTTTTTCTATAAAATCTATATTATCTGCGATACAGTTTGGCAATAGAATATCATCACCTGCTATGAATTTTATCCAATCACTAGGAGAAGCTTTTACACTCCTATTGCAATTGGCAGAAACACCTGTGTTATTGGGTACACTTTCTACATTTATACTCTTAAATCTTTTTTTGTTTTTTTCTAATGAAACCCAATCATTTACTATTGCCAAAGTATTATCTTTTGAGCAATCATCAGAAACTACAAGTGCTAAATTAGCATAGGTTTGATTGAAAACACTTTCGAGAGTTTCAAGAACATACAATCCTGAATTGTAGGTTACAACCGCAACCGTTACTAGTTTTTCCAATCTATAATTGAATTTTGATGTTCATGAAAGTAATTAAAAAGTTCAATTTCACTTCTTTTATTTTTGATATATTCTACGCCACTTTTTAATTGTTTTGCAGGAATTCCAGCTAATAAAATTCCTTCACCATATTTTGAAAAATCTCCTGAACAAACTGAATTTGCCCCAACTATAGAATTGTTAGAAATTACTGTACCTTTTAAAATAGTAGAACGAGTACCTATCCAAACACCGTTATTTATTATTACTTCTGAACAATTATCTTTTATTTTATTTTCATTATTTTTAATAAAATGAAAATCGGTATCAAAAAATTGACATTCCCAAGATATTAAAACATCATTGCCAAATTTGATATTCCTGAAACAAATAATTCTTGACAAACTTCCTATCGAAAAATTTTCTCCAAAGGATAAATTCCCATTATCCCAAACCATAATATTAATTCCTCTAGCAAATTTTATATTATCATTAAATACAATTTCACCAGAATTATATATTCTTGTTTCTTGATTTGGAGATATTACTACTTCATGTTTACCTCCAAATACAATCATACCAAAATGTATTTTATTGGAAGATAATATAAATTTTCCTGAAAGATTAGCAAAATCTGTTTTTCCATAAAAATGAAAGGGTAATTTTATGGCTTGTTCAAAAGGCAATACTTTAAAATTAAAATAAATAGTTTTAATAAGATTTAATCTGAAACTTATTTTTAAAACATTTATAAAAATTTTAAATAACCCCATTTATTACTTGATAATTTTAGTTTTAATTTTATTAAATAATTCAATCAAATTCATTCTTTTATTCAATTGATAAAAACTATATGTTACTGTAATAATTACTATTAAAAATTCTACATAATATGCGTTGGGAAATCCAATAAAAGTAATGCAAAGTAAACATCCAATTAATGAAGCTAAACCAACTAATAAAAGCATGTAAACTTCTTTTACAAAATTGAAATTATATTTTTTCTTTAACACTGCTAGCATTAGAAGTGAAACTATAAAATAACTTATTAGTAATGAAATACCCAAGCCTGTCAATCCATAATATTTGTAAAATAGAATATTAAAAGCCAAAACTATAAGGTTTGCAATAATTTCTACAATTAAAAAAAGTTTATTATCGCCTTTGGCTAAAATCACAAATCCTACTACCCAAACCAATCCTTTTAATGGTATAGCAAGTACAGACCAAAAAATAAAATCTTGTGACGCAAAAAACTCTTTACTTAGTAAAATCCTAATTAATATTGGTGTAGTAGTTATTAATAATACCAATACTATTGATAAGATAATTAATACTAATTCTGCTTGCTCATTGACCAATTGTTTCCATTTGCTTTCTTCACCAATTACACCAGATAATCTTGGGTAATAATCGGTTGCCATTGCGGTAAAGACCATTCCTACATAGCCATCAACTATAGACAAACCTGCATTGTATAAACCTACATCTGATAAAGTTCCAGTTTTAGATATAAATGCGTTTAATGCAAATGCAACTCCTGAGGTTAATAAACTTACAATAGTTAAGCTAATTCCTAAAGTAACCATTGGTTTTCCTGCAGCAATTGTTTCTGCCCAATTCATCTTTATTTTAGTATACTTTATTTTTGATTTAAAATAAAGAGAAACCAAATAAGTTCCGAAAGCAGTTGCGATTATTGCTGGAACAACGCCTTTAATTCCATAAAAATAAAAAATTGGTAAAGCTACAAGCAATCCAACAACCGAACCGTAAATGTTGGCTTGAGCCAAATATTTTATTTGCCTTGTCCCTCTTAATAAGGTATAAATACCTCCAGTTAATGCTGCGAATATAAAAGTAACAGATAACCAAATATAAGAAGTTGTATGGTCTGAATTTCCAAATGATAAATGACTTAATACTGAAGATAGAGAAATTGTTAACACAATTCCTATTGCAGCAGTTATCCACATCCAACGACTAAAAACGGTAAAGGTTTTGGCTATTTGAACTTCATCTCCAGATGAGTGAGCTTTAGAGATATCTCTAACAGCACTTTCTGAAACACCTAGTGAAGAAACTGTTTTTATCAAGTTTAAACTTGACATTAACAATCCGTTCAAACCCATACCTGCAGTACCTAATAGCAAAGCTACCGCTTTACCTCGAATAAGGGTAATCATAATATTAAAGACTTGAACACCTCCAAATATGGAAGTGGCTTTAAAGATCGATTTATAACTCGTATTTTTTTCTTCCAATCTAGATTTTAAACTTCAAAAGCATTTATGATTTCTATAATTTTCATCACTTCATCAGTAGTTGTTACAGGGCTAATTGGTAAACTTAAAACTTCTTTGTGTATGGTATTTGTGATAGCATAATCTAAATGATTTAATGCTTTATATGCCATTTGTTTATTGGGCGGAATTGGATAATGTATTAAGGTTTGCACACCATTTTTTTCTAAATAGTTCTGCAATTTGTCTCTTTCTGGATGACGAATAACAAATAAATGCCAAACGTGTTCTTTATTTTCTTCGTATTTAAAATCACTATTATTTGGTATAGGCAAAACAACATCTTTGTTTTTTATTCCATTCAAATATAAAGATGCCAAATGTTGTCTGTACTGATTTTCTTTATCAATATATTTTAATTTTACATCTAAAAAAGCAGCTTGTATTTCGTCTAAACGACTATTTAATCCTTGATATTCATTGACATATTTCTTCTTGCTACCATAATTTCCTAATGCTCGCATCATTGTTGCCAATTCTGTATCATTTGTAGTAATTGCTCCAGCATCGCCTAAAGCTCCTAAATTTTTTCCAGGATAAAAGCTAAAACCTGCAGCATCGCCAAGATTTCCGGTTTTAACTTTTTGATATTCTGCTCCAATTGCTTGAGCATTGTCTTCGATAATTTTTAGATTGTGTTTTTTGGCTAAAGTAACTAATGATTCACTCCAACAAACTTGTCCATACAAATGCACCACCATTATGGCTTTAGTTTTTGGTGTAATGTGTTTTTCGATTAAATCAAAATCTAAATTATAGGAAATGCTATTTGGCTCTACTAAAACAGGTACTAAATTATTATCTGAAATGGCCAAAAGCGAAGCAATATAGGTATTGGCAGGAACTATAACCTCATCACCTTCTGACATAACACCCAATTCTATATAGGCTTTCAAGATTGTTCGTAGGGCATCTAATCCATTTGCAACGCCAATAGCGTGTTTTACTCCTACATAAGTTGCTAAATTTTTTTCAAAACTTTCGAGTTTGCTTCCCATCAAAAACCAACCAGAATCAATTACATCTGAAGCTGCTTGTTTTAATTCGGCAGCATATTGGGCATTTATTTTTTGAAGATCTAAAAATTTAATCATAAACGTTCTCCTATTTTAAATATATCTGATGGAAATACCATTTTTCCATCAATTAGTAATTCATCAATTGATATGGCAGTGTCTTTGGTTTTTATCCAAACGGAACCATTTGAATTTTTTAGAACAACTGCTCCAGGAAATCCCTTTGATTTCATATAATTTGGAATTAGACTTATTCTAGTAATTTCGTAAATATTATTTTGGTAAATCATTTTAAGTCCTGTTCCTAATGGTCTAGAAAAAATGATATTCCGATTGATAATATCTTCAGTTTTATGATTCCAATTTGTTATAATACCATCTTCCGGAACTAATTTACTTGTGTAAATAAATTTTGCATTTGTTTGATCGACTCCTTTTATAGTTCCGTTTAAAATTGAGTTTAAAACATCAGGTAATTGGATTGCTATATTAGTATTAATCGCATTTTTAGCCTCAAAATAAGTTTCATATTGATTTATATGATATTGAAATTTATAGAATATTTTGCCTCCATCAAGTACTTCTTCAACTTCATGAATCGAATATCCTACATTTCTATCTCCGTTTAATATTGACCAAGAGTTGGCACTATTACCTCTATAAGTAGGCAATAAACCCATATGAATATTTAGCATCAATGGTGCTTTTGTATTTGACACATCAATTATTTTATTGTAATTGATAACGAGAATCAAATCTGGATTGTAATCTTGAACAGTTTCGAATGATAATATAGGTAGTTTTTTGGAAGTTAAAAAATCATAAAAAAAAGGAAACTTCACTCTTCTTTCATAATCAAGAATAACACCCACAACTTCAAATTTGTTTTCCAAACAGTTATATAAATCTATGACTTGCTGACCGAAACCAGCTATTATAATTTTTTTCATTGTTTTCAATCTAATAAATAATCAAATTTTAAAAAATTTTGTATAAAAAAGTTTTTTTAAAAAAATATGACTAATAAAATGTGGTATTTTTTTTAGTTTTATTATTTTTTATAAAAATAAATTAGCTGCTAAGAAAATCTCGCAGCCCATTTCTGGCAAGTATTTTGTCATTTTAGAGAATCCATCTAAAATATTAGGTGTAAAAAAGGGTAGTTGCATTATAGTATCCATTTGATAATGTGCAAATGGTTTAACAAAATAGGTATCTGTTTTAATAACAGAATAACCACAAGCTACAAACATTGCAGTTATTGCATTGATATTGAAAATGTTTCTTCTACCAAAAAGCACATCATTTTCAGAAAATTCATATTCTGATTTAATCATTCCAGATTCTCTAGCAAGTAACCTATGAAAAGAATTTGAATTGGGCAGGTAAGTAAGCAATATTGTTTGTGGGTTCATTAGTTTATGAACAGCTTGCAAAACTTCTTCTGGATTGTCAATTTCATGAAGAAATCCCCCAATAATTATTACATCATAATCATTTTTTATTTCTAAACTAGCTTCTTCTATAAAATTATTATGAATAGAAATTCTTGTATCATTATTGATTTTTTCTTTTGTAAATTCATAAAACAAATTTCCAGGTTCAATAATATCCATTACTTTAAAATCATCATAATACAGAAAGACAGGATGAAATCCGCATCCTATTTCTAAAATTTTATCCGATTTTATCATATTTAGATAATCTGTAATATACTCTAAGCGATATTTTCTTAAGGTATCTTCAAAATTTAGATTTTGGTAATTTAACTGGTAATCTTTATCAATACTCATACTATATGGTTATAAAAAATGAAATTAAAAAACTAAAATAATCTAAATCTGTAAAGGTTAGATTTTGGTGGATAGGAATAAAAAAAGCATCTTCTCCATAAAAAACACTACTTTGAATTCCATGATTTGATAAAAATAATTTTAATTTATTTAAATCTTTTATCAATCCATTATTATTAAGTAATAGTGTCGAAGGTACAACATTATTATATGTTTTGAATCGTTCTGAGAAACCTAGTTTTGAAAATAGTTGTAAACCATATTCAAAATTTTCTTTTCTTTTTGCTAGAATTTCATCCTGCTTTATCAAATTATAAGACATTACATTTTGAATGTATTGCTTTTGTTCTGCATTCAATATACTTGAATTGAGATTTACTCCTTTATTTGAAACCACTATTCCGCCAATTTGCATGGGAAAGAATTTAGGTAAACTATAAACTGCAAAATCTCCATATTTTCCAATTTTTTGATTCTGATCTTGACTAAAAAATGTAGTGCAACAATCTTCAATAATTGGCAAACCTAAAGCAACAAGTTTTTCCATATTTGGATAAGGATATCCAAACTCATGATTGACAAAAATTAATTTTGTTTCTTGTGTAATTGCTCTATTCCATTTACAAACTGCTTCAATTTCGAGAGTAACACAAGAACTTATATAGAAATTTTCAGATGTAGTAAGAATTGTAACCACATCATTTTTATCAAGTTTATAGGTTTCTAATGCTAATTTTATAGCTTCACGACCATTGTATGTATAATGCCAATTTCCTATACCGAATTTATTGTCAAAATATATTTTTGCTTCATTATTCTCAGGAAGAAGATGATTTATAGCAACATATTCTGTTTTGAAAGGTGTAATCCCAAATAATGGTAACAAAAACTCGTTTGGGTTGACTACAAACATTAATTTAATTTTTTATAAAATTCAGTTTTTATAGCGATATCACAACCAATACTTTCTTTGAATTCACACAAACCATAATTGGGTATTGAATTTTCGGTTGATGGACCAATATCAATAATTTTTATTCCTTGCTCTTTATAATGTTTGAAAATATTAAATGACAAATAATTCATTGTTTTACATTCTGAATATTCTGGCAAATCTCCCCAATAAACCACTTGAACAATTTCTGGCGCCACATGAAAAATTACGGCTGCACCTATTGCATTACTGTCTTTTTTAACTAAAAAATAATCAATAGTTATAACTTTCATAGTTTCGGCAACTTGCTCCCAAGTCATTCGTAAAGGGAATCCTCTTGCGGCTCTGTTTTTAGCAATAACATCATAGGCATCTTTGCCATTTGATTGTTCTAGTTTAGAAAATGTTACATTAGATTGTAGAGCACGTTTTAGGTTTTTTTTAGCATTATACCATATTGAATTTTGATAATTTTCATCAAATTTGAATGTAGGAAATTGATAGTTCAATTCTACATTTGCTTTTTCAAATCCTGCTCTATATAAACAATTAAATATTTTATTTAAAAAATTAGAATTGTAAAAAAAAGAAGGAGGAACAATTTTAATTCCTTCAAACTTATTGGTATTTGCCCAATTGATTAATGCAAGAATTGCTTCATCAATTTGTTGCAAACGTATATCTTCACTTGTATGTTCAAAACCTCCAAATGGTGCTGAAAATGGTGCGTTTAATTTATTATCTCGCAATCCAAAAATAATTCCAAGTCTGATTTTTGAATCTTTAAAAAGTAGGTAAAATACTTTTTCGCATTTGTAATGATTGACTGCATTAAAAGCTGCAGAATTGAAAAAATGTGAAGGTTTTGAGAATACTTCAGCGTATGCAATAGCATCTACTTCGTGGATTTCCATTCTACAAAATTATCATAATTTCTAAAATAATCTTCCTCATCATATTCGTGAGAAGCTAATACAAAACATATAGAACCACTGGAAAAATTATCTAATTCTCTCCACAATCCAGAAGGCATATAAACTCCCATATTTGGTCTAGATAGATGAATGGTTCTTTTGACATTTCCATCATCTACAATGAGATCAAAACTTCCGCTTAAAGCTACTATGAGTTGTTGCAAATCTTTATGTCCGTGACCACCACGACTAAAACCTCCAGGAACATCGTATAAATAATAGACTCTCTTGATGTCAAAGGGTACTTCAATACCGTTATTTACAGAAGTTAAATTACCATTTAATTGATGATTTTTTGGTAAGGTTATTACTGAACAATCAAAAACTGTAGAATTTCTCATACTTATTTGGAGTTTTTGAATTCATTAAAATCTCTGATATAATCTGCTTCACTAAAACCTGAATTAGAAAGGTGAACTGAAACTGAATTAGTAGAAAAATTTTCTAATTGACGCCAATGCATAGGTGGTATATATAACCCAAAATAAGAACGATTCAAACAGAACTTGGTTTCGTTACCTAAGGTATCAATAACTACAATATCCAAACTACCACTGATGGCAATTATTACTTCTTGTTGTTCTCTAAAGGCATGTCCACCACGAGTTTCTCCACCTGGAACATCATAAATCCAGAAAACTCTTTTGATATCAAAAGGAATTTGATCTGTATTTTGCATAAAGGATAAATTTCCTCGCGCATCGCTTATTTTAGGCAACTGAATAATTTGTGGCTTAGAAAAATCAACGATTTGTTCCATTTTTTTTACACTTAAAGTGTTATTAAAAAATAATATTAATGATATTGTTTTTCATAATATTTTTGATAATTGCCACTGGTTACATTGTTTAACCATTCTTTATTATCTAAATACCAATCTATGGTTTGTTCTAGTCCTTCTTCAAAAGTTACTGATGGATGCCAACCTAGCTCTTTATTTATTTTATTGGCATCAATTGCATAACGCAAATCATGTCCTGGTCTGTCTTTTACATACGTAATCAATTGTTCTGAGGCACCAATTATTTTACCCAATTTCGCATCCATTTTTTGACATAAAAGTTTTACAAGGTCAATATTTTGCCATTCGTTAAATCCACCAATATTATAGGTTTCATGATTTTTTCCTTCATGAAAAACCAAATCTATTGCTACTGCGTGATCTTTTACAAAAAGCCAATCACGAGTATATTTTCCATCACCATAAACCGGAAGAGGTTTATCGTTTAGAATATTATTGATTAAAAGTGGTATTAATTTTTCAGGAAAATGGTTTGGCCCATAATTATTTGAACAATTTGTTATCACATAAGGCATTCCGTATGTCTCACCATAAGCGCGAACAAAATGATCTGAACTTGCTTTGGATGCTGAATAAGGTGAATTTGGAGCATAAGGAGTTGTTTCTGTAAATAATCCAGTTGCTCCTAATGTTCCGTATACTTCATCTGTACTTACGTGATAGAATCTTTTTCCTTCGTAATTATTTTTCCAAATATTCTTTGCGGCATTCAATAAATTCATTGTTCCAATAACATTTGTTTTCACAAATGATAATGGATCGGTGATAGATCGATCAACATGTGATTCTGCAGCTAGATGTATTACCGAATCAAACTGATGTTTTTGAAATAATTCGTTTATAAAAGCTTCATCTACTATATCTCCTTTTATAAAATGATAATTTGGTTCGTCCTGAATATCTTTAATATTTTCTAAATTTCCTGCATAGGTCAATGCATCTAAATTATATATTTGATATTGAGGGTATTTTTTTACCATTCTTCTAACAACATGAGAACCTATAAATCCTGCTCCTCCTGTAATTACAATTTTTTTCATTTTTTATTAATCTTAATTATTTAGATTTTTCAAACGGCTTCGCCAAGTCAGTCACACATTTATGGTGACTAACAAGGCTTAAATTTAATATTTCTATTTACATTTCTTCCTCTTTTGTAAGTGTTATTAAAACACCTAATTCTTTGAGGATTAATTGCAAATTATGCTTTTTTATTTGTTTTACTATTCCTTCTTTTCCTTTAAAAGGACCACTTGGAATATTTATTTCATCACCTACTTTTAATCCTGTAATTTCTACAGATGAAATAATATCTTTTAACGCTTCTTGCAAAGCTACTATCTCTTCATCTCTAACAACTGCTGGTTTGCCTAACCAATATAAATAGCGTACAATTCCGTTAACTTGAAAAACCCTATCTCGTTCATTTTCATTTAAATTTACAAATACATATGAATTTATCAATGGCACTTGCACTTTCTTTTTTCTATCAGACCATTGTCTAATTTGAGTAACTAAAGGACAATATGTAGTTATACCTATTTTTTGTAACCGTTCTGTTACTTTTTTTTCACTTCGAGGTTGCGTATAAATAACATACCAAGGCATAATTTATCTGACATTTTTTAATAAAAAAATCTAGTTTTTACTTCCTACTGCACTAAATACAAACCCTATTTCTTTCATCTTTTTTGAATCTAGAATATTTCTACCATCAAAAATGAAAGCTGGTTTTTGCATATTATCATATATTTTTTGCCAATCATATTCTTTAAACTCATCCCATTCAGTCATAATTGCTATTGCATGTGAATTTTTGCAAGAATCATATGGGTTATCATATACTTTAATTCCTTTTTTATTTTCTTCATCAGATCTTGAATTTAAATAATACAAATCATTCAAAACTTGTTTTTCTTTTACTTGAGGGTCAAAAATAGATATATTTGCCTGTTCATTTAACAGAAAATCAGCTACATTTATTGCTGCAGATTCTCTAGTATCATTTGTGTCTTTTTTGAAAGCCCAACCAAGAAAAGTTATTTTTTTTCCTGAAACAGTATTATAAAGTGTTTGAATAATGTTATTTGCAAATCGTCTTTTTTGATGATCATTCATAATAACTACTTGCTCCCAATAATCAGCAACTTCATTCAGACCATATGATTTGGCAATATAAACCAAATTTAAAATGTCTTTTTGAAAACAAGAACCACCAAATCCTACTGATGCTTTAAGAAATTTTGACCCAATTCTTGAATCCATTCCTATTGCTTTTGCAACTTCATTTACATCTGCTTCTGTTTTTTCGCATAATTCAGACATTGCATTTATAGAAGAAACTCTTTGTGCTAAAAAGGCATTCGCAGTAAGTTTTGACAACTCAGAAGACCATAAGTTTGTAGTAAGTATGTTTTTACTTGGAACCCAATTTGAGTATACTTCGACTAATGCATTTATTGCAGCTTGTCCTTCTGGTGAGTTATTACCACCTATTAATACTCTGTCTGGATTTAATAAATCTTGAACTGCGGTTCCTTCTGCTAGAAATTCTGGATTAGATAATATTTGAAATTGAACTCCATTTCCAGTATTGTCTAAAATACTTTTTACCGCTTCTGCTGTTCTAACTGGTAATGTAGATTTTTCTACAACAATTTTATTATCTTTTGCAACAGCAGCAATTTGTCTAGCACAAAGTTCAATATATTTCAAATCTGCCGCCATTCCTTTACCTAAACCGTATGTTTTTGTTGGAGTATTAACAGATATAAAAATCATTTGAGCTTCATCGATAGCTTTTTCGACTTCGGTCGTGAAAAATAAATTTCTACCTCTTGCTTCTGCAACTAAATCACTCAAACCTGGTTCATATATAGGAATGTTATTTACATCCTGATCATTCCAAGCGGCAATTCTATCTTCATTTAAATCGACTACTGTTACTTTTATATGTGGACACTTTTGTGCTATAATAGCCATTGTTGGTCCACCAACATATCCTGCACCGATACAACAAATAGTATTTATTTTCATAATTTTCTTTGTATAATATTATAGTTTACCATCTGCTTTATTCCCTAATATTCCTTTTACATCATATAGGATTGAATTTTCTTTTCTGATAGTATTGTAATCAATAGTAGAAAATTTATCATGCGCAACACCTAAAACTACTGCATCATATTTTTCATTTGGTAAAGTATTCGTTGTAATCAAATTATATTCATGTTTAACTTCTGCAGGATTTGCCCAAGGATCATATACATGAACATTGATTCCGTAATCTGTTAATGCTGCAATTACATCTACTATTTTGGTGTTTCTTACATCTGGGCAGTTTTCTTTGAAAGTTATACCCAACATCAACAAATTTGCTCCGTTTACAACTACTCCTTTTTTGATCATTAATTTTACTACTTGAGAAGCAACATATTCGCCCATACTATCATTAAGTCTTCTTCCTGCTAAAATTATTTCTGGATGGTATCCCATTTCTTGTGCTTTTTGAGCTAAATAATATGGATCTACACCTATACAATGTCCTCCAACTAATCCTGGTTTAAAAGGCAAAAAGTTCCATTTTGTTCCGGCAGCTTCTAGCACATCGTGAGTGTCAATACCAAGAATATTAAAAATTTTAGACAATTCGTTTACAAAAGCAATATTGATATCTCTTTGAGAATTTTCAATGACTTTTGCAGCTTCAGCTACTTTTATTGTTGGAGCCAAATGAGTTCCAGCTGTAATAACTGATTTATATAATTCGTTTACTTTTATTCCAATTTCAGGAGTTGAACCTGCAGTAACTTTTAGAATTTTTTCTACTGTATGAAGTTTGTCTCCAGGATTAATTCGTTCAGGCGAATATCCAGCAAAGAAATCTTGGTTGAATTTTAATCCACTTATACGTTCTAAAACGGGAACACATTCCTCTTCTGTAACTCCAGGATATACTGTAGATTCATAAATTACAACATCTCCTTTCTTTAATACTTTACCAACGGTTTCGCTAGATTTATACAATGGAGTTAAATCTGGTCTATTGTTTTTATCTACTGGTGTTGGCACAGTAACTATATAATAATTACAATCTTTGATATCTTCTAAATTTGTAGAACATAACAATCCAATGGCGTTATTTGTTGGTTTTTGTAATAAAACTGATTCTAATAATGATTGCTCAATTTCTAGAGTGCTATCGATTCCTGAATTTAATTCATTTACTCTAGATTGATTAATATCAAATCCTACTACTGAATATTTTGTTGCAAATAATCTTGCTAACGGTAATCCAACATATCCTAAACCAATTACTGCTATTTTCATTTCTCTGTAATTTAATATTTTTTATTTTTTTAAATTTTCCCAATACCATTTTACAGCTTCTTTCAAACCTTGTTGCATGGAATATTTTGGATTATAATCTAATAAATTCTTCGCTTTATCAATACTCGCCAATGAATGAGGGATATCTCCTGCTCTGTTTGGTCCGTGAATAATTGGAACATTTGCTATTTTAGAATCAAATTCTGATAATGATTCTTTTAAATATTTCACTAAATCATTTAATGTAGTTCTATCTCCAAAAGCAGTATTATAAACTGTATTGACTGCTTCTTTATTTGTTGTCATTATTGCTAATTCATTCATTTGAATTACATTATCAATATAAGTAAAATCACGCGAAAAATTTCCGTCTCCATTAATGATTGGACTTTCGTGATTCATAAATTGCATTACAAATTTTGGAATTACTGCTGCATAAGCACCATTGGGATCTTGCTTTCTTCCAAAAACATTGAAATACCGTAATCCAATTGTTTCTAATCCATAAGTTTTACTAAAAATATCAGCATACAACTCATTTACATACTTTGTAATAGCATATGGAGATAACGGTTTCCCAATTTTATCTTCAACTTTTGGCAAACTCTCAGAATCTCCATATGTTGATGAACTTGCAGCATACACAAATCGTTTAATTTTTGCATCTCTAGAAGCTACTAACATATTTAGAAATCCAGAAACATTAACATCATTTGTAGTAATTGGATCGTTTATTGAACGAGGAACAGAACCCAAAGCCGCTTGATGCAAAACATAATCAACACCATTCACTGCCTTTTCACAATCATTTAGATTTCTGATATCTCCTTCAATTAGGCTGAAATTTTCATTGTCTAAAAAAGCTGAAAGATTATATTGATGTCCTGTTGCAAAATTATCTAAACAAACTACTTGATGCCCTTTTGCTAAAAAATATTCACAAAGATTTGAACCGATAAATCCAGCGCCACCAGTTATTAAAATTTTATATGTATGGGGTTTTGACATTTTATTTTATTTAGGATTTAGAAAAAAATCTTTCGAATAATTTTTGAAAAAAATTCTTCGGTTTATCTGATTCTAGATATCCGCTTGCATAATTTCCGTATCCATATCCATATCCATATCCGTATCCATAGGCAGTTCCGTATTTTGCTCGATTTTCATAACCGTTAAATATAACACTTATATTGGTTAATTCTCCTCTTTTAAGTCTATTATTTAACATAGTAATCATATCTTTTTTGGTATAATTCTGTCTCATGATAAATAAAGTAACATCAACATATTCTGCCAATTCTATAGCATCAGAAACCAGACCAACTGGTGGTGTATCGAGAATAATATAATCGTATTTTGATTTTAATAATCTCATAAATTCTCTCATTGACTCACCTATTATAAGTTCTGATGGATTTGGCGGAATTGGTCCTGAAGTTATTACATCAAGAAAAGGTATGTGTGTTTTTTGAATTATTTCATCAATACTTTTTTGTCCAATCAAGAAATTTACTGCTCCAATATCATTTTTTATTTTAAAATCTTCAAATATTTTAGGTTTACGTAAATCGAGTCCAACAATTATAGTTTTTTTGTCACTTAAGGCAAGAACTGTAGCAATATTTAAAGAGCAAAATGTTTTACCTTCTCCACTTATTGATGATGTTAACATTAAAGTTTTACAACCACTAATTTCTTGTTTTTTATATAGAAATTGTAGTGAAGAACGTATTGATCTAAACGATTCTGATAATGCAGATTTTGGTCTTTCAAAAACAGAAAGATTCGAAGCTGTGTGTTTCAATCCTACTACTCCAATTAACGGAATAGTAGTTAATTTATTAATATCTTCAGTATTTAGAATTGAATTTTCGAGAAAGAATATTATGAAAATAACTACCAAAGGGATGAAAATTCCTAAAAACAAGGCTAAAATATAATTCACACTTGTGTTCGGACCAATTAATCCTTTTCCTATATCTTTTGCTGGATCTATAAAATGAATATCAGATAAATTGGCAGCTTTTACAATTTCAGCCTCACTTCTTTTTTGAAGAAATGTATTGTATATATTGTCACTTAAATCATATTTTCTAACAATTTTTAAGTATTCTTGTTTTTCTTCTGGTAGTTTTTTAATATTTGATTCAGCTTCATTAATTCTATTATTAATTAAAGATAAATCAAATTGAAGTGCTGTATTTGCGGAATTTATATTTTCAAGTAAAACCTTTTTTACAGATTCCATTTGAACATCAAAATCTTTAAACATTCTATCATTTTTGACAGAATAAGCCATTTCTGATCTTTGAGTAGAAAGTAAAATAAGTTTTGAAACATTTGTAATAATATTAGGATCATCAATACCTGCAACAGTTGGCGCTGGCAATTTACTATAATCATTACTTCCTTTTAAATATGATTTTAATCCGTTATAATAAGCTATTTTTCGGGTGATTTCATCTTTTTTTACATCATAATCGGCAAGTCTAGTTGATAAAGTTGCTGCGCCACCATCCATATCAACAATACTTGTATTTCTATTAAATGCTTTTAGTTCATCTGCTGTTTGTTTTAAGTCATGGCCCATAGCAATTAATGTACTGTCAATAAAAGCAATTGTATTTGTAGCAAATAAATTTTTTCTGTCTAATTGTTCTTTAATTAACATTTTAACAGTAGAATTTAAATAATCAACAATTCTATTCTTATTTGGGCCTTTTAATGAAAGATTTAAAATAGAAGGTGCGCTAGAATTGGCATCAACTGTTATTTTTTGATATTGTGAAACTGCATTATCAAAATTATTGAATCTTACAAAATATTCATTTCCTTTATAAAAACCTGGATTGTTGTTAATATATAACTTCCAATGTAAAAAAGGTAATGATACTTGTTCTCCAACTCTAAACTTCTTAATAAATTCTCCTTTTACAACTGAAGTATTACTTTCTGAAAAATCTGAATATTTGATAAGATTTGCTGAGTTTTCATCAAACTTAATTTTTATTTCATATTGGGTTTCAGACAGAAACTTAACTGCAATAATGCTTTGATATAATTGTTCTTTTTCCTTATCAAATTCAATATTAAAAGGAATTTGACCATAAACATCCTGCATATTGTATTTACCTTGTTGCAAATAATCTACAAAGAAATTTAAATGATTTACAACCAACTCATTATGAGATCTCGATTGTAAAGTATTTGAAATATTTTGAACCTCATCAGATGTTCCGCCCCAATTAAATACCAAACTTGTATTTGATGTAAAAAAAGGATTGTTTTCTTCTTTTATTGCTATTGAAGTATCTAAACTATAAATTTTTTGTTTTCTAATGTTTACTTGATAAGCAATTGATAGAGTAATTATTAAACTAATTACAAACCATTTCCAATAACTTACAATTTTTATTAAAAACTCTTTAAAGTCAAAATTACTTTTGTTTTCAAAAAATGAAAAATCTTTTGTATCAATCATAATATATTATTATTTCTTTAAGAGTAAAAATGTTGTGGTTATTAACGAAAGTAAAGTAACAAGTGTACTTATAGATTCTATACCTGTTTTTCCAGTTCCCCAAGTTTTTTGTTTTAGGGGTTTTATATAAATATAATCGTTGGGTTGCAAATAATAATAAGGTGATTGCATAGCATTGATATTTGTCAAATCTATAGTATGCATCTCTGTACCTTGTGGCATTTGTCTAATTATTGTTACCGCTTTTCTATCGCCAGTTACAGTAATATCTCCAGAATTTGCAATTGCCTCAAGAATATTAACTTTTTCTTGATATAATGTTCTTGATCCTGGTATACCAATTTCTCCATTTATTGTGTATCGAAATCCAGCTAATTTTACAGTAACATAAATATTGGCTTCTTTATTAAAATATTGTTCTAGTAAATCTTTCTCAATTTTTAGTCGAACTTCATCTAAAGTAAAACCAAGAACATTCATTTCTCCTAAAATTGGAATTCTTATATTCCCGTGATCATTTACTGTATACCCATTATAATATAATGTCATATCCGTTTTACCTTGCTGATTTACTTGGTCTTCAGCGCTAAACATAGCAACCAATTTTGGGTCTAAAGCTTTTATTGTTATAGATACTACATCATTAGATTGCAACCTGTAAGGCTTTAACGCAACAGGATTTATTGCAGATTTAGCTTCAGAATTATCTTTATTTTGGAGGTATATAAGGTCTTTTGTTGGCACACAAGAAGTTATAATTAGCATTGTACTAATCAAAAACAATATTTTAATTATGTTCATTTTATTAAAAAAATTTAGCAAACAAAGATAGTTTTTCATTTATAAATTCAAAAAAGAAGTTTGATTAATTGTTTAATTGTTTTTAAATGAATTCTCAAACGGAATTCTTTGTAAAATACTTCTTCCTAAAGTTACCTCGTCTGCATATTCTAATTCGTCTCCAACTGATATTCCTCTGGCAATAGTTGAAGTAATTATCTGACAATCTTGAATTTGTTTATAAATGTAAAAATTTGTCGTATCACCTTCCATTGTTGAGCTCAAGGCAAAAATTAATTCCTGAACATTTCCTGATTTTACTTTTTCAACTAAGGAATGTATATTTAATTGACTTGGACCAACACCATCTATTGGCGAAATTTTTCCTCCCAAAACATGATAAATTCCTCTAAATTGTCTTGTGTTTTCTATTGCCATAACATCTCTAATATCCTCAACCACACAAATTATTTGATGATTTCTACTATTATTAGAGCAAATTTCGCACAAATCTACATCTGAAATGTTGTGACAGTTTAAACAAAACTTAACATTTTCGCGCATTATTGTTAAAGCTTCAGATAAAAATTTTGTTTGATCATTTGGTTGTTTTAATAAATGCAATACAAGTCGCAAAGCTGTTCTCTTTCCAATTCCTGGTAATTGAGCCATTTCTCGAACAGCATTTTCTAAAAGTTTTGATGAAAATTCCATTTTGCAAAAATAAACAATTTAAGAACTGCATTAGACATTCACTCATAGAATTAACTAAGAAAAAATTATAAAAACTTGCCTACAAATTTTTATATATTTGTGATTATTATTTAAAAAAACAACATTTTTGAAAAATTATATTTATTTTTTTATTTTTTTCATTTATACATCATCATTCTCTCAAACCTACAAACCTTTGTTAGACAATTCTAATCAATGGAATTTTACAACTTGTAATTTTGGATGTCTTACAGACATTTATTATACTGATGGCGATACTATTGTAAATAATTTGAATTATAAAATTCTAAATGGTTTTCATTTCATTTCAAGAACTTTTTTGTTGAGAGAATCTGTTGCTGATAAAAAAGTTTTTTTGACTAAAATAAATGAGAATTCTATTTCTGAATATTTAATATATGATTTTTCTTTGCAAGAAGGTGATTTTATGGAAATGACAAACCCAATTAGTCCTTTTCCTTTACACGGCGGACAATTTGTTTTAGATTCAATTAGAACAAAACCTTTGTTGAATAATGTTGGATATAAGCATTTCTATTTTTCGCCTTCAAGTACAAATCATGTTTCAAATTATCCTGTAGTTTGGATAGAAGGTATTGGATCTAAATCCTTAATTAATGCTCCTGGAGGCTATCCTGATAGTAATGGTGTTGGTGAATTGTCTTGTTTTTTTAAGAATCAAAATCTAGTTTACACACAATCTCAAAACATTGTTGATTGTACTTTGCTAAAAATCAAAGCACATGATATTTATTCAATAAAAATATCTATAACTAATCAAAAAAATGTTTTTCGTATTTCTGATTCAGAAAAAATTACTTCAATTACCGTTTATGATTTTTGTGGTAAAAATAGGAACTATACTTTGAATGATTTCAAAAAAAATAATACACTTGATTTAAATAATTTAAAAGCCGGATTATACTTTATAACGGTTGAAAATTCAAATATTAATCAAAAAACATTTAAAATAATTATAAAATAAAAATCCAAAACAATTCTAAATGACACCATTCGCAATTCTTACTTTAATCATTATTTATTTTGGATTACTTTTCTTGATTTCTCATTTTGTAAGTAAAAAAGACCAAGGAAATGATGCTTTTTTCAAAGCCAATAAAAATTCAAAATGGTATTTGGTAGCATTTGGAATGATTGGAACTGCTCTTTCTGGGGTGACATTTATTTCGGTTCCAGGTGAAGTAGGAAATCCTGAAACACAGTTTAAATATTTTCAATTTGTTTTAGGAAATGCAATCGGTTTTATCATCATTGCCAAGGTTTTATTACCCTTGTATTACCGTATGAACCTCACCTCAATTTATGGCTATATAGAGCAAAGATTAGGTGTAATTAGCTACAAAACTGCCGCGACTATTTTCCTGATAAGCAGAACTATTGGATCATCTTTTAGACTATATCTTGTGGTTATTGTTTTGCAACGATATGTTTTTGATTATTATCAAATTCCTTTTGCAATTACAGTATTAGTTTCGTTATTATTGATTTTTGCATACACCTATCGTGGCGGATTAAAAACGATAATTATTACAGATACTTTACAAACGTTCTTCTTAGTTTCATCTGTATTTTTAACCATCTTTTTTATCTGTCAAAGTCTCAATTTAAATATTTTTGAAGCTTTTGAACAAGTAAAAAATAGTAATTATTCAAAAGTATTTTTCTTTGAAAATTATCTTAAAGGAACCTATTTTTGGAAACAAATCCTTGGCGGAATATTTGTAACTATTGCAATGGTTGGATTAGATCAAGATTTAATGCAAAAAAATCTAAGTTGTAAAAATATTGGTGAAGCACAAAAAAACATGTTTACGTTTACTGGTATTTTTGTAATTATCAATATTTTCTTTCTTAGTGTAGGTGCTTTGCTGTATTTATATGCTGATAAAAACGGTATTGCAATTCCGACCGATTTAATAACGGGAAAACCTAGAACAGATTTGCTATTTCCAGAAATTGCATTTCATCATCTCAGTATAATTCCTTCTGTTGTTTTTTTATTAGGATTGACAGCTGCCACATTTGCTACTACAGATTCGGCTTTGACTGCATTAACAACATCTTTTTGCGTTGATTTTCTGGGTATGGATAAAGTAGAAAATCAGGACAAACCCAATATTGTGAGAACAAGACATTTTGTTCATATTGGCTTTTCGTTACTAATGTTTTTAGTAATTATTATTTTTAATGCCATCAATGATGCTTCGGTAGTTAGTATGATTTTTAAAATTGCCTCCTATACCTACGGACCACTTTTGGGCTTGTATGCTTTTGGATTATTTGTAAAATCTAAAACTGTACACGATAAATTTGTACCTCTAATTTGTGTAATTTCTCCTGCAATTTGTTTTTTAATTACAAAAAATTCTACAGCACTTTTTGGAGATTATGTAATTGATAACGAATTGATTATCATTAATGGCTTAATAACCTTTATTGGACTATTTATTATAAGCAAACCAACATCAGAAAATACAAGATATTAATATTGATTTGTTGACAATAATACCAATGTACAAGCAACCTCAACTTTAATATTGTTAAGTTGTAATAATTGGTAAAATTCAGGATTTTCTGTTCCTGGATTAAAAATCACTCGTTTTGGTTTTGCTTCAACAATGTAATTATAATAATCTCTTTGTCTTGTAGGATTTAAATACAATGTAACAGTATCTATATTTTTTAATGGAATTGCTTTGGTTTGAATTTTAACACCTGCTACTTCACCAGCGTTTTGACCAATTGCTAATACCGAATTACCTTTTTCTACCAACATATTTATTGCCTTAAAAGCATAACGGTCTGGTTTTGTAGTTGCTCCAAGAACTACTGTTTTTTTATTTTTCATTTTGCAAAAGTACAAAAAAGGTTTCTTTTTGCTGAAATTTTTAACTTTAGCTTGATATATAGTTTAACTTTGGTAAACATATATCGTTGTATTTTTGTAAAAAACCTATGGATTTATTTATCTACTTATTCTTTGCTCTTTTTTCTGTATTAAACCCAATTGGTACTGTACCTATTTTTGTAGGATTGACTCAAGATTATGATAAAAAAGAACGTTCTAGAGTTTCTCTATGGACCGCAATTGATGTGTTTATTATATTAATTATATCCTATTTTATTGGACAGTACGTCTTGAAATTTTTTGGGATAAGTATAGATTCTTTGCGTATTGCTGGTGGTTTGATTATTGTTAGTTCTGGATTTTCATTACTCACAGGAAAGTTTAGTAAAACAAGAGGAATTAATAAACAAGTAGAACAAGAAATTCAAAATAGAAATGATATTGCATTGACTCCACTTGCTATTCCAATGCTTGCTGGACCAGGATCTATGTCTTTGTTAATTGCTTTTTATCAAGAAAATCATACAACAAACGCCATATTTGCTTCTTGTTTTGCGATTTTAGCAGTTTCTTTAATTATTTTTTTGATGTTGAGAAGTGCACATTATTTATCAAAAATTTTAGGTGCTTCAGGAATTGTTGCCATTTCAAGAATTATTGGTTTTATTGTTATAGCAATTGGTATTCAATATATTGTGAGTGCACTAATAAATATTATTAAAGGTAATTTACTTTGACTTTATTTTGATTTTTTGTTGGTTTTTTTATCTTTGATAAATATAAAATTCGAATTTATTTAAAATGAAAAAAATATTACTTCCTCTTTTACTTGTTCTCTCTTTAATAAGTTGTCAATCAAGTAAAAAAACAATTGCAAATACAAAAACTTCTTTAGATGAATTAGTTTCGATTATGCAAGGTGCTTATTCTTCTGAAAAACAATCTATTAAAGATACAACCTATTTTAATATTTCATTGAAAATGACTCCAATCTGGAAAAACAAAGGTCATTATCTATCTGTTGAACAAGCAATGTATACCAAACAAGACAAACCATATCGTGTAAGGATTTATAAAATATCACAACGAAATGAAAATGAATTTATTAGTGAAATTTATACCATTAAAAATGAAAAAGAATGGATAGGAAAATGGAAAAACCCTTCTTCTTTTGATAAGTTGACCGAAAACGATATTGATCTTAAACCAGGATGTGAAGTAGTTTTGAAACGAGTTGATAAAAATAAATTCTCAGGAAATACTGGCGAAAAAACATGTTCTAGTGAATTACGTGGTGCAAGTTATGCCACATCAAAAGTAACAATTACAGAAAATCAAATTTTATCTTGGGATCAAGGATTTGACAAAGACGGAAAACAAGTTTGGGGTGCAATTAAAGCTGGTTATGTTTTTGATAAATTGAAATAAAAAAAATCCCAAATAGTGTCTAACTTTTTTGGGTCATGTTCATTGAAATTTGGGATTTTTTTTATTTTAATTTTTAGGAAGAAAAATTTCTGCCATCATACATCTTGCACTTCCACCACCACAAGCTTCAATTGTATCTAGACTTGAACTTAAAATGGTTACATGTTCCTCTAATTGTGCAATTTGCTTTTTTGTCAAACTTTGATGAGCAGAAGCACTCATAACTAAATATCTTCTTTCGTCTGAACCTTGAACTTCGAGCATATTTCCTGCGAAGTTGTTCATTTGATCTTCTGTTATTAAAATGATTTCTTTTTCGTCTGCTTTTAAGCTATCAAGAACCATTTTTCGTTCTTTTTTATCATCAATACAATCGGCACAAATAACGGCAAATGTATCTCCAATACACATCATTACATTGGTATGATAAATTAATTTTCGTTCTTCATTTACTGTTTGAAATGCTTCAAAAATAACTGGTGTGAATTCGAAATCTTCACAAAATTCTATAAATAATTCTTCGTCTGCACGAGGAGAAAGTGCACAATATGCTTTTCCGTTTTCACGATCTAAGACAATGCTTCCTGTTCCTTCTAGAAAAAATCCATCTTCTTCGGCAGCAGTATAATCCATTATTCCTTCATTAATTTGAAATCCCTTATCTTCAAGAATATCCAAAATATCTTCTCTTCTTTCTGCTCGACGGTTTTCGGCAAACATTGGATACAAAACTACATCGCCATTTTCGTGAAATGAAATCCAGTTGTTTGGAAAAATACTATCTGGTGTGTCTGGATTTTGTGTATCATCTACAACAGTTACATCTACTCCAACCATTCGAAGTTTATTTACAAAAGTGTCAAATTCTTCTTGAGCTTTTGCATTTACGTTTTCTGAAGTAAGTCCATCTAGAACTTTTTGGTAATAATTATTTACTGCTGTTTGCTCGTTCATACGAAACGCCACTGGACGAATCATCAATATGGAATTGGTAGTTTGTTTCATTTTAGTCTCTAATTAATGGTAATGTAGAACATCTTAATAGTCCTTCTTGTTTTGCAATTTCTGCGTATGGTATTTCTTCTACTGTAAATCCTTGTTCTCTTAACCAATTGTTTAATCTGGTAAAATTTCTTTCAGAAACTACAACATCTGGTGCAATTGAAAACACATTGGAATTCATATGATACATTTCGTCGCGAGTAATATGAAATAGATTTTCTTTGCCAAATAATTTTACAAGAAACACATAATCTGCTTCTTCACGGAAACCACTTTTATAAATAATTCCTTTGTTGGTTCCTACAGGTTGAAAACAACAATCTAAATGTAAGGCATTATCACGAGCTTCTAATTTTGATTTTACTAAATCGAATTCTTTTACAATTTTGTGCGGAAACATTTTTCTAATATATTCCACACCTTGCATATTTGTTCTTGCTGTGATATAATCTTTATAATCTGAACCTTTATAAGTTCCAATAAAAATATAATCGTTCCATAGCATTACATCACCACCTTCAATATGAACTTCATCTGGTGGACGAACTACTTTTTTAGGATCGATTTGGTCAATTACATATTGAATAGCATCTAATTCGCGATTTCTATCTGGAAGAATATTGGCTTTAATAAACACATCATCAATGACAAAACCGATATCACGAGTAAAAATTTGATTGTAATTTTCAATCATTTCTGGACGAAAAACTTTTACATCGTATTTTTGAAATACTTTATTAAAAGCTTCCATTTCGTCAATCATATCTTTTTCAACCGGATATGTTCCAGCCAAAATATGTTCTAATGATTTTGGGTCGTAAGCTTCATCTGCAGTTGGTGTTGGTCCATTATTTACTGCTGAACCTAATACAACTGCTCTTAATCGGGAAGTTTCGTTTTTAACGTTTAATTGTAACATAAAATAGCTTTTGACTTACCTAAGTCAGTTAATTGACTCTAGTTTGGACAAAGATAAAAAAGCTCCGCTGATTAGCGAAGCTTTGTTATATTAATTACAATTTATTAAGATTTTTTTAATTTTTAATCAATTTTTCTGAAATCAATTGACCATCATCTGTTGTAACGTTAATTATATATATTCCGTTTTCATAACTGCTTACATCAATTGGTGTTGTATCTGTTTTCTCAATATTGGTTTCGAAAACAATTTTACCATCTATTGATGAAATACTAACTTTATTGAATTTAGAATTTTTCATTACAATATCAATTGTGCTACTTGATGGATTTGGTAAAATCGCAAATCCTTTTGCTACTCTAATTAGATTTACTGTATCTTCATAGGTAGTTGGTGTTGGATGTGAGTTAGTTGCATTTCCATTTTTATATACATAACTTGCTGTACATCCTTCTGGATAAGCCGCAAATTGAGCACCAAAATCGGCTTCGAAACCTGGATTAAGTTCTACAAAGTTTTCAGCATGATAAACGATACCATTTGATATTGCATTATTTCCTACCGATACAATATTTGATGCTTTTATCCAATCTGATCTTTCTCTTTGAGTTTCAACTATTGGCGACAAATTGTTATGATCATCAGCAGGCGAAATAAGTGTTAATGTTGGTTTGCAACAATTATCAAAAGTAACATCTGGTCCTAAATTTGCCGAATGATCTGATAATTCATAAATGAAAGTTCCTGCACTACAATTTACATTGAAAGTTGCATTTACATCAAAATCAAAATCACCTGAAGGATTAGTTCCAAACAAACTCGGATTTACTGTAAAACAGAAAGTGGTCGTTGTTAATTGTGTTGGAGCACTTATTGTTCCTATAACAGTTCCGTTTTGGGTAATATCTAATGAAAGTGTGTTTAATGTTGCATTAACTGGAGAATTATAAGTTCCACAAACTTGAAATGGCACATTGTTTATCACATCTGGGCAATTAATGTTTGTTGGATCTAGACTTATGGCACCCAATTGTGGACTTGCACAAATTGTTCCGCAAATATTATCAATATAAACGGTACCAAAATGTTTTGAAGGTTGACAATCACTTACAGAAAACTCAACTGTAGCTGGTTGATTCATTATATCTTCAACATTTAGTTTGGCACAAATCCAACCTGTGTATAAAATACGTCTAGAGCTATCAACAACATAGGTGTTAAATAAACAGTTATCAGGATTGGCAATAATACAAATCTCATCAACAACATTGCCATATTGATCTAATACTCTTGCTCTAAAATAAGGTTGAATATCCTGACCGTGAGCAGGTTTATTGTCCATTATTAATGAAAAATTGAAATCAATTGTTGCGTCACTGATATTTGGCAAATAACGCGAAACCGTTGTCAAATCTGAAGATCCAGAACCAAAAGCATTATTCAATTTAACACATTTTGAACCTCCATTTGAATTCAAAGTTGGAACATTTACACCAAACGCTGACAATGTTGGGTCAAAAGCCTGATATCCAGCACTGGTATTATCAATCATTGTAATGGTTGAATTGAAATTATTAGTGGCAGGTGTAATTACATTTGTAGCTGTCAAAGCAGTTGGTGTGGCACACGATAAAAAAAAGGCACTTCCAGAAGCTGGTTGAGGATGCGCATCTGACCAAAATGAATAACCTGCTGTGCCGTTTTCAAAATCACCATTCACACATTGTTGTGTTAAAGCAGCAGGGATATTTTTGGCTACATAATATTCTTTTTTATCCGGGTTTTGAACAAAAAACAACTTTCTTAATTCGTGTTTTTTTGCATTTATTTTGGCGTTTTCAAAATCTAAAGGAGAAAATTCATCCTCGTCGATTAGATGACTTTTGATTTTATCATTGTTTTCCTGAGATAAAATATAATTGTTAAAATTATCATTTATAAATTTTTGTATTTCAATTTCAGTCTTTTGAGAGAGCGAAATTCTATTATTTTCTTCGTCTATATATTTATTAAGTTGTGCTGTTATTGTTGATGAACCAAACCAAACACAACTAATCAAAACTATTTTTAATATCTTATACATATCATTTAGTTTTTTCGATTAACATTTTTATTTGAAGTTTTAATTCCTCAATTTCTTTATTTTGATTTTCAATTGCTTTGTTTTGATCAATAGCATATAATGTCAATTCTTCAATTTTTTCCATTTGTTTTGATTGCATTTCGGCTATATCAATACCGTTTTTTGCCAATTGACTTGCAGAATCTACACCTGGTAAATGTTTGTTTTTTGAAACAAATTTTTCTACTTCTTGTAGTGGCATTAATTTATAAGTATCAGCAAAAACATAATCTGCCCAATTAGCTGTGCTACGCAATGCTACTTTTACTTTTTCAGTCAAAATTCCGCCTTCTACAAACAATTGATAATCGCCAGTTGTATTAGGATAAGTTGCATTTGAACCCATATAAATTTTCCCATTTGATGTACTATTTGCAGTACTAAACCAAATGTTTCTATTATTCATATCAACAATTCTGTTGTTATTAGTAGTTGTGGCTTGATTTATTACACCATTGTTTGTATAAAGACTAGTGTCATTTGCATTTACTTGAAAAGGTGATGCAGTAGAACCATTACCCGTTACCGTAACATTTGTTCCCGCAATAACTGAAGTCGTTGGTAATGTAAAAGCCCCACCACCATTAGATAATGTAACGATATTACCAGTTTGAGAAATTGTTTGAAGTTCATTGGTTACACTGCCATCAATTTCAGTAAAAGTTGGTAATGTAACCGAATTCCCGTTTGATATCGACAAATTATTCCCAGTTAAAGTTAAGGATTGTGCATCAGTATCTGTATCAGTATAAGTTGGAAGAACAATAGAATTTCCATTTGATATTGACAAATTATTTCCAGTTAAAGTTAATGATTGTGCATCAGTATCTGTATCTGTAAAGGTTGGTAAAACAAATGAGCCACCACCATTTGATAATGATATTGTGTTTCCTGATTGAGAAAGTATTTGCAATTCATTTGTAACACTTGCATCAATTTCTGTAAAATTTTGATTAGGTAATACTATTGGAGCACTTGCAACTCCATTTACAGTTGTTATCAATTGATTACTTGTATTTATTGAATTTGAAATAGTATTAACAATATTTGCAGTTGTTGAAATACTATTTACATTACTTGTCAAAATATTTGCATTAGATGATAATATATTTGAAGAAGTCAAACTAGGCATTTTTTCTAAAACTACATCTCCTGAAGCATTTACACTTAAAAATTTAGTAACAGTTGCAGTAGTTGTAGGATTAAAAGTACTTGTTAAATTTGTAAAACGAAGACCTGAATTTCCTATAGTACCTTGTGTTATTTCAACTTTATTATTTGGAGCTATATTTCCTATCCCAACTTTACCTTCAACTAACATTCCGTTTGTTGGAGCAATTGGACTGAGTGAAGTATCTGAAAATAAATTTGGTGTATAATTTTTACCAATTACTATTCCTCCGCCAACATCTAATTTGTTTTTTGGTATTATATTATTTCCTAAACCAATACCAACATTACCATTTCGTTCAATAAATAGTCTTTGATTTCCAGAACCATCTGCAAGGATAATAGATTTATTAGTATCATTCC
>JAYTNO010000042.1:0-5344 GCA_043748275.1 Flavobacterium sp.
TTTGTGTTTTTAGCCGTGATAGCAATGAAAAGCAAAACCTTGTTATGAGCTTGGTTTTCTTATTTTTTGAAAGCGACTGCAAGAAGCTCTTGAAAAAATGTAGAAAACTGCTAATAACAAGGTTTTCTTGTAATGGATAGCGCGATTTGCTACTGAACAATATAGGTTGCAGCATCTATTTCGGATAAATGAAAATAGCCAAGCGGATAATTGGCTGCGTTGGTCTGATTGACAATATTTCCTCTCAATGTTGCTGGTGGAGTTGCAAACGGACTTCCGCCTGAACCTCCTGCAATGCTGAGCAATTTGGTCATATAGTTGCTGTATTTTTCAGAGATACCTTGTACGGAAAGATTAAGAACATCATCTTTTTTTAAATCTTCGTCGATGTATAAACCAAACATAAGATTGCCTTGAAAAAACTCGTCTTTTACTACGCCATATTCCGGAAATGCTATTTTACTGTTTTTGAAACCTACGAGATAATTGTTGATTTCATTTCCATTGTCTTGGTAGAAAAATTTTACTTGAATGACTTGGTTTCCGCCAAATCCTGCAACTAATGTTTGCTCTATATTTTCTATTGCTGGTGTTGCTAAAAGTGTTGCTGTTGAGGTATAGGTTTGTCCTTGATACTCAATAGTTAGTTTATAATTATCGCCGATAATTGGAGTAAAACTGTTGCAAACGTATTCTCCTGTTGCATCAATTTCGTTAAATATATATATCACTGCTAGAGGCGAAGAGGTATTAATAATTGTAACTGTTGCTCCTGTTGCTGGCGGAACTATATCTGAATAGAAATTGGTTGTGGTTGAAAGTTTTATTTTTTGCTCGTTACCTACTGTGCCTTTTTGCCAGTTGATAACCGCATCTATTACTAGTTTTGGATTGGCTGTGTCTAATTTGACATCTACAACATCTTCGCAACTTATTATTGTGAATAATGTGATGATTATAGCGATATATATTTGAATTTTTTTCATGATATTAAAATTTAAAATTATAAGAAACCGATGGCACAATCCCGAAAATGGATAATTTTACAGCTTCATTGTTACCATTAACTCGATTTTCACGGAAACTTATGGAAGCCGCATTTTTGCGACCATAAATATTATAAATACTAAAAACCCATTCTCCTTGCCAACCTTTCTTTTTGTTTGGTTTGGGTATATAAGTTGCAGCTAAATCTAGATGATGGTAGGTTGGTAAACTGTTTTTATTTCGAATACCATAACTAGGTACAGTTATTCCCTGATATACATATTGACCATTAGGATAAGTTACGGGTTGACCTGTTTGTAGGGTGAAATTTCCTCCAAAAGTCCATTTTTCGCTTTTTTTGTAGGTTGCAGTTATGGCAATATTATGAGTTTTATCATAAGCTGAACGATACCATTCGCCGTTATTAATTCCGATTTCATCTGGAGTTCTGCCTGGTGTTTTTTGTTGCGATTTTGATAATGTATAGGCAATCCAACCGCTAAGTTTTCCAGCGTTTTTTCTGAGAAGAATTTCAAGGCCATAGGATTTCATTTCGCCATTTAGAATTACTTGTTCTATGGCTTCGTTGGCAATTAAATCTGCACCATCTATATAATCGATTCTATTTTTTATTTTTTTGTAAAAACTTTCTACTTCTAAAGTATAAGCATCATCTTTAAAATTATTGAAATATCCAATAGCAACTTGATCAGCAATTTGTGGTTTGATATAGTTGTCGCTTGGTGTCCAAACATCAAGTGGAGTAGGCGATGCAGTGTTGGAAACCAATTGAAGGTATTGCACCATTCTGTTATAACTTGCTTTGACTGATTGGTTTTCATTGAGTTCATATGCTGCAGAAAAACGAGGTTCAAGATTATCAAAACTAGCAATGGTTTTATTTTTCCCGTAAAAAGTGGTGCCAATTGGTGTTGCTTTTTCGTAAATTTTTAAATCTGAATCATAATTTACAGGTTGATTATTGGCATATAAATTGACTATGGAATTTCCTAAACGATAAAACATACTGTAACGAAACCCATAATTTATGGCAAGTTTGTTGGTAATTTTTTGCTCTGCTTCTAAATACAAAGCAGGTTCAAAAGCATATTTTCTGTCTAATTGTCTGAAGTTTATTGCTGAATCGGGTTTACTTGGCTCAATTGTTCCTGGATTAAAATCGTAGTAAGTTGTATTGAAACCATAATTCAATTTGATATTGCTCGATAAATAATGTTTGAAATCATATTTTAAATTATAATTTTTGATTCCTGAATCCCAATTAAATCCTATAAAATCAAGTTTTAAACCGTAGTAATAATCACTATAAATTAAAGACAAATTCGAAAACAATTTGTCATTAAAGAGATGATTCCATCGAAGATTAAGTGTAGAATTTCCATAGGTGTTTACAAAACTTTCAGATAATGAAAATACGTCACGGCCAAAATAACCAGAAAGATAAACACTATTATTTTTGTTTAATTTGTAATTTAATTTTGTGTTTAAATCATAAAAATAAGCTGAGTTTTTATTGTCAGTAAGTTTCAAAAATAAATGGGCATAAGAACCACGACCACCAACAAGAAAAGAACCTTTGTCTTTTACAATTGGACCTTCGGCTAGCAACCGACTGGTAATTAATCCGATGCCTCCATTTATATGAAAATCTTTACTGTTCCCATCTTTTTGATAAATATCTAAAACAGATGATGCACGACCACCAAATTTTGAGGGAATTCCTCCTTTGTACAATTTTAAATCTTTTATTGCATCTGGATTAAATACGGAGAAGAAACCAAAAACGTGTGAGGAATTGAAAATAGTTGCTTCGTCTAAAAGAATCAAGTTTTGATCAGCACCACCACCACGAACATTAAAACCAGATTGCCCTTCGCCAGCATTGGTAACTCCAGGAAGAAATAATATAGATTTAATAACGTCTACTTCTCCTAAAACCACTGGCATTTGCTTTATGGTATTAATTGAAAGTTTATTCACACTCATTTCTGGTTTACGAATATTTGCTTTTGTTTTTTCGGTATTGATTACTACTTCTTTTAATTCTTCACCCGATTCTTGAAGCGAGAAATTTCTTTTGGTATTTTGAGTTAATGAAATTGTTTCAGAAATTGTTGCATAGCCAACATAACTAATAATAATTTCATAATCTCCTTTAGGTAAAGTTAGTGAGTAAAAACCGTATTCATTTGAAATCGCAAAATACTTGGTTTCTTTAGCTACAATATTAACCCCAATTAGCGTTTCATTGCTACTTGTATCAGAAATTATTCCACTTAAGGTAAATTTTTGTTTTTCCTGATCACTATTGTTTTGGTCTTGAGAATAAATTATGTTTGAAAATAAAAATATAAGGCTAAAAAATATTTTTTGTAGCATTTGCATATAGCTTTAATTAGTGATTTTAAATAAGACGCAAAGTTCAGTAAAATATTACATAAACAGTTGTTAAGAAATGATTAATAAAAAAAGCAACTGTTTCCAATTGCTTTATAAATTTTATTTTATCTTTTTAAAGTAAAATGCCCTTTCATTTCAGTGCCATTTCCTAAAGAAATTTTATACCAATAATCATTAGATGGCATTTGGATTCCTAAATAAGTTCCATCCCATTTATAATTTGGTCCGGCATGTTTTAATAATTTACCATATCTATCAAAAATGGCTATAGTAGCTTTTGGATAATAGTATAAACCTTCTACTTCAAAATAATCTTGATAATTATCATTGTTAGGGGTGAAAAATTTTGGGACAACAAGTAAGAAAAAATATTTTTCATCTTTACCACAATTATTCAATCCTCTAACATATGCAATATGTAAACCGCCTTTTACATCATAAAAAGTATTTGTTGTTTGATAATATACTCCATCAATTGAATATTCATAATTTCCTGGAACTGCTGTTAATATAGTGACTGTATCTTCATTAATATCTACAGAACTTATTAAAGGAAATGTAATTTTTTCTACAGTTATAGTTTTAGTGTAAAAACAACCTAATGGGTTAGTTATTACAACACTATAAATTCCAGCAGTTGTTACTGTAATTTTTTGTGTTGTATCAGCAGTTGGTGTTGACCATAGATAAGTTCCATTTAAATCTTCAGCATCAAGATCAATTGTTAGTTGACTTTCACAGAAATACACCGTTTGTTCAACGGGAGGATTTTGATTATTTACTACTAATTCAACAGGAGTACGAGTTGTATTTAGACAACTATTGCTAGGAATATAAGCTTCGGCATAATAAATTCCAGCAGTTGTTGGAGTGTATGAAGTAGAATTGCTTTGAATTAAATTCCCACCTGTTAGTGCATCATACCAATTAACTGAATTTCCAGAACTTACAGTTACTGTTAATGCTGGAATAGTTTGCGCACTACAGATAGTAACAATAGGAGTTGTTGTACTAGGTGCAGTTGGTTTTGGGTTTACAATTACACTAAAAAAATCAGATAGAGTATAACAACTTGGATTATTTAGGCTACTAACATTTTGTGCCACTTTTACTCTATAGTATTTGGTTGCAGTTATAGTTGCATTATAATTAAGTCCGTTTTCAGCAGTTATATCTGTCCAATTGATATTGTCTGTAGATTCTTGCCATTGATAAACGTGATTAGCACTATTTGCTATAATTAAATTTAACGGTAAAGTTACCGGTAATTCATTTTCACAATAAGTTTTTGTAGAACCTGTAATTCCTGGCGATGTAATTTTTGATAAATCGTTACAAGCAGTAAAAGCGATATCGTCAATTGCTAAGTCATTACCACAACCACTTGGCCCGTTATTAATTAATTTTAAAACAAGATCTGTTTGTCCTGGTAATGTTGAAAAAGTTAAACCGAATTGTGTCCAAATTGAGGTAGGTGTAGCGTTTATTGAACCAGTAGAACCAGTTCTCAATAAGGTAGTTTCTGTAACATTCCAAATTTCGAAAGTAACATCTACAGGTTTAGAAGGATTTCCACTACAAAGTGGTAAAGATGAATTTAACATATTTGTAATCCAAGAAGAGAACTCATAATTTGTATTATCACAAAGACCGGTAACTGTTTTTTTATAAAATTCTCCTGGAGGTCCAGCATTGATTATTAAACATTTCCCATTTAATCCATCAACTTCACTATCTGGTGTGTGGTCTAAACTTGGGTGCCAATTTGGAGATTGATTCATTATGAAATAGATAGTATATTGACCGTCTATAGGTCTTAGATTTCCAGAATAAGCATAAGTAGTTATGCCTGGTGCCAATGCTGGACCATGAGTCATACCACTTCCGAAATTTTCTTTAAAAATAGGATTTCCTTTACTACCATTACATAATCCCA
>JAYTNO010000043.1:0-28817 GCA_043748275.1 Flavobacterium sp.
AGCTTGGTTTTGTTTTAATAAGACTTTCATTTTTTCTTGCGCCAATACCCACATATTTCTGGAACCATTTATTGTTACAACTGGAGTATTATTAAATAAAATTTTAGCTTCTGAACTTTTTAAAAAAGAATTTATTGGAATAGATGGTGTTAAATACCAAACTTGATAATGCAATAGAATTAAATCATATTTTGTAGTTACAATTTCCTGTTGAATGGGTTTTAACTTGGCTGGGATTTGTAAAAAAGATTCAGGAAAAGCATCAAAAAAAGCTTCCTTATTCCAAGGGAAAGGGAATGGTTTTTCTAATTGTATTTCATAAAAATCAACTTTAAATTCGGTTGAACTTAAAAATGGCTGTGCAATTTTTCGTGCAATAGATTCTAGTTGTCCCGATTGTGAATAATAAATAACAAGCACCTTTTTCATTTGACTTTTTTATGAAATACAAATTTAAATGAAAAAAAACAGAAAAGATTATTCTGTTAGAATTTCCTTGAATTTTCTAACTTTATCGGAACGTTTTGTATGAATCCATTCGGGCCAAGTAGATTGATCTTCGGCATCGTATATTCTTATTTTTTGTAAAGGATCATTGATTAACAATTCATCTTTTTCACAATTTAAAATTAAAGCTGCAGTTGAAACTCCTGAGTGTGTTGCGCCACCAACTCCGTGAGATAATGTACTTGCGCCACATAGAAATAAATTCTCTATTTCGGTTTTATTTTTAAACGAAAAAGGCCCAACTTGGTTCAGTGTTTTCTCTGTTCCATAAACATTTCCTTTGGTAGAGTTAACATAAAACTCGTTGGTTTTTGGGGTACCAAGTTCGGCTTGTACAACTGATTGTTTTGCTCCTGGAATTATATCTTCAATATTGTTCAATAATTTTTGAATTACTTTTTCTTTGAAAAGTTTATATTCTTCAGAATGATAATCGTTTTCTCCTTCAAACTTTGGTAAATTATCATAATTTATATAGGTTACAATTTCAAAATTGTGATATCGCCCATTAAAACTAACAGGATCTTTAATTGTAGTGCAACTTATAAATGTAGCAGGAAATTTATCGCCTTGAGTAATATCGTTATTCATTAAATCTTCAAAATGAGCATCCATATCGTGGTCTTTCATCATCCAAATGTTTCCAGAGTCAATTCCGAATTGTGTGACATCTATATCTAATGTTAAGAATAAAATTAATGAAGTAACAGAATATTTAGTTTTTTCTAACTTCTTAATTAATGATTTACTTAAGTATTCTTTCCCTATTAAATTGAGATAAGTTATGGATGGATCGGCGTTGGAAATAATAGTTTTTGCCATTATTTTTTGTCCGCCTTTTAACTGAACTCCAATTGCTTTTTTATTTTCGATAAGAATTTTTTCTACATTTTGTTTAACTCTTATTTCGCCACCATTTCTTTTCACACCATTGGTCATTGCTTTTATAATTCCGCCGCCGCCGCCCATTGGGTAAAAACCACCATTAAAATAATGACTCATAACCGAGCAATGTACAGGGAAACAAGCCGTTTTTGGAGGCAAGCCATGATCGCCACATTGAATGTTTAAAACTGATTGTAATAGTGGATCTTTAATGTGCCAACCTATTACTTTTTTTAATGGGAAAAGAGCATATTTACCAAAATGTTTTGTTCTAAATGGTACAGTTATTTTTTGCCACCAACCTTTTAATTTAGGCATTAATTGCAATTCGTAACTTACTTTTTCAATTAGAGAAATGTATTTATAAATGTTTTTTTCTTCTTTAGGAAAACGAATGGAAAGTACTTTTTTTAAATTATCGATTCCGGCTGGTAAATCAATAGTTTCATTATTTATTAAGCAATGTTCGTATGCTTTAGGGTTCATTCTAAAAAAGACCATATCATTTGCAATTCCTAATCCACGATACAATTCGTTAGTTGAGTCGCCTTCATCAATGAGTCCAACATAATGGACTCCTGGGCTAAAACGCTGACCGTTAAGTGTAAAACTATGACTCCAACCACCAGGAACATAGTGTTGCTCTAGTACTAAAACTTTTTGACCTGCACGAGCTAAGCAAATAGCAGTTGCTAATCCGCCAACACCCGAACCGATAATTATTGAGTCAAATTCTTGCATCTTTTTCTTGAAGTTGAGCTAAAATACAAATAAATGGACAGTGTATTATAGTATTAACGTTTGTTTAATCTTTTAATTTATTCCAAAAATCAAAATAATTAAACCATTGTAGCGGATATTTTTTTATCATTATTTCAACACTATTGGTATACTCTTTTAAAAGTCCTTTTTCGTCACGATGTTTTACTTCGGCTTCACGAGCATAAAGATGGTAATTCAAATTTTTCTCTTTCATTACATAAACAAAAACCACAGGAACTTTTAATCGTGAAGCTATTAAAAAAGGTCCAGCTGGGAAAGTAGCTTCTTCGTCTAATAATTTCTCAGACAATGATTTTGAACCTTCAAAATACCTGTCGCCAGTAAAACAAACCAGCTCATTCCTTGCTAAAGCTGCATTGATGTCAAAAATATGTGATAAATCATCTTTAATAAGTATAAATTTAATATTGGATTTTTTAGTTACTTTTTCAAGATAATTCTTAATAGCTGAATGTTCTAAATCGGTTGTAACTAAATTTATATTAAAATCAACACCTAACTCACCTAAAAAATGTTCGGCAATTTCAAAATTACCCATATGAGCACTTATCAATACACCTCCTTTTTTATCTTCTAGTAGTTTCAGTAATATTTCTACTCCGTCAAATTCATATGTAAACTTACTTCGTAATCCAGCAGAAATAGCAATTTTATCAATAATGGTTTGCCCAAAAGTATAGTAACTTTTGTACATCATTTTTTTTGCTTTAAAATAAGAAAAACCAAGACGCTCTTTAAAATAATAAAAGATAGCTTGGTTACTTTTTTTTAGAAAAATAAAATAATAGGAAGCAACAAAATAAAGAATAAAATAAGCCGATCTAATTCCTGTTGTTTTAATAAAAAAAACAAAAATTTTATATCCTAAAACAGTTCCTTTAGATTTTCCGTTCCATTGCGCCATTAGGCATTTTTAAGTTTTAGTTTGTTTTCGATTAAGTCATAAAAACTTTGGAAGGATGCAATTCCAATAAAATCTACTTCAACAAGTTTTACACCAAAATTAGACTCAACCGAAACAACCAAATCTACATAATCCAAACTATCTAGGCCTAATGTATCTTTTAAATTAGAATCTGGTTGAATATCAGCTACATCTACTTCAAATTCATCAACCAAAAAGGCTTTAATTTTTTCTACAATTTCTTCTTTATTCATCACTTTTCTTAAACTTTTTTACAACTAAGGCAGAATTTGTTCCTCCAAATCCGAAAGAATTCGACAAAAATATATCAAATTTTTTATTTAAGGTTGATTTAACTAAATTTAATTTTTTTGATTCTTCGTCTGGATTTTCTAAATTTATGTTTGGTGCAATAAAATCGTTTTGCATCATTAAAATTGAATATATAACTTCGCTTGCACCTGCCATCCAGCATTCGTGACCCGTCATTGATTTTGTAGAACTTACATAAGGGTTGTTATCTCCAAATACCTCAAGAATTGCGCTAGCTTCATTGCCATCTCCAACTGGAGTTGATGTTGCATGAGCATTAATATATTCTATTTGGTTTGGATTTACATTAGCGTCTTTTAATGCTCTAGACATTGCAGTTGCCGGACCATCAACATTTGGTGTAGAAATGTGTCCTCCGTTTGAAGAAAACCCATAACCAATTACTTCAGCAATAATATTGGCACCTCGTTTTAATGCTGATTCGTAACTTTCTAAAATTAATGTTGCTCCTCCACCACTTGGAATTAATCCATCTCGATTAGAATCAAAAGGCTTTGAGGCTTTCATAGGATTAGATTCTTGAGTTGAAAAAACTCCTAAACCATCAAAACTACTCATTGCGTATTTATTTATTTCTTGTGCTCCACCACAAATTATTATTTCTTGCAATCCACTTTTAATTAAATGATACCCTAATCCTATGGAGTGTGAACCACTTGCACAAGCAGCACTTACTGTTAAATTAATTCCTCTCAATCTAAAAATAGTCGAAAGATTCATTGATACAGTTGAGTTCATCGACTTGAATATTGCTCCAGACCCAATTAAAGTCGTGTCTTTTTTTTCACGAATAATATCTGTTGCTTCAATTATTGAAACCGAAACACTATCATTTCCATATAGTATTCCTATTTCATTTTTATCAAAAAAATCATCTTCGATTCCTGCATTTTTTAAGGCTTCGATTGTTGCCATATAAGCAAACTCTGTTTCTTGACCCATACTTATTCTTTGTCTTCTTGTAAGTAAGTTTTTTAAATCTGGTTTTGGAACAATTCCTGTTAAAGAAGACCTAAACCCAAATTCTTTTCTTTCAAGATCAATTCCTATTCCTGATTTTCCTTGAAACAATGAATCTTTTACTTCATCTAATGATGTACCTATGCAAGAATAAATTCCCATTCCTGTGATGACAACTCTTTTATTCATTATATATTAAGAATATATTCCTCCGTTTATATTTATTATTTCTCCTGTGATGTAACTTGATTTTCTTGAAACTAGAAAACTTACTAAATCTGCTACTTCTTCGGCTTCGCCAAAACGATTAACAGGCACTAATTTTATTAATTCCTTTTCGTCTAATTGACTGGTCATATCAGTTCTAATAAATCCTGGAGCTACAGCATTTACTGTAATATTTCTTTTGGCTACTTCTTGCGCTAGTGCTTTTGTTGCCGCAACAACTGCCCCTTTTGCCGCTGAATAGTTGGTTTGTCCAGCAGTGCCTTTTACTCCAGAAACTGATACCATGTTTACAATTCTTCCATATTTATTACGCAACATTCTCTGTATAAAAAAGTTAGTAACATTAAAAAATCCGTTCAAACTAGTATTTACTACTGTATTCCAATCTTCAGATGTCATCCACATAAACAAACCGTCTTTTGTAATTCCAGCATTGTTTATAATTGCTTCTACAATAGCATCAGGATTTTTTTCTTGCCAATTGGTTAAAACAGTTTTTACTTCTTCAAAATCAGAAACATTAAATTGAATTATTTCTCCAGTTGCTCCAAGTGTCTTTACCTCTTCTAGAGTTTCTAGAGCAGCTACTTTGTTTGATTGATAATTTATTAAAATATGATAATCTGTATCGACTGCTAATTTTTTACAAATTGCACTTCCTATTCCTCTTGATCCTCCTGTTATTAATGCGCACTTCATAATAGATGTGTATTTTTTATTGTTTTATATTTTTTCTAATTTTAATTTTTAATAAAACTTCAAAATTAATATTTTGATTTGATATTAACTTACTATTTGGGTTGATTTGAAAAAAAGAATTATCATAATTTAACCCTACAAACATAAGTGAATTTAATTGATAATATATATTGCCTTTTAAACCTAATGCGTAATTAGTTTTGGTTATTGAGCTTTGTGAAGGTTGGTAATTAATAAACTGCTTTTTCCAAGAATAAATGGAGTAATTCACTCCATAACCTACTGAAAATCTATTCAAAACATTATTATTGGTAATACTTGAAGAATATAAATTAATAAATGTTCTTTCATAAGGGGCAAAACTCTCTCCAAATACAATTAAAGAAGTTAACGCTTTAAAATCTAAAGAAACAAATGTTTTATTCTTGTAAAAATAACCAACACCAATTTTAGCACTTGGTAAAGCAAAATCTCTTTGAATGTCTTCATTCCTTGGTTTGTATTTTAGAAAATTCAAACTAGTAACATTGAAATTAAAATTAAACTGCCCTTTTTGTGTTGGATATTTTTTCTTGAAATAATTTGAGAATCTATTTGCAAATTTGTTTGCATTTTCTTCTACATTTGTTCTAATTATTGAATCTTTTTTACTCGAATTAAAATTAATTTTTTTTCTGTAATAATATCTATTTTGATTTGTAAAATCAACTCCTTGGGCAATTGGAAAAAAATAAACAAAAGCAAGATTTCCAAAAATAAACGCAGGACTTATCGAAGGTTTTAAAACATATTTATTTGAAATAGTATCATTAATCAATTCTATTGCTACTTTTTCATTAGATCTTTTTAAACTAATTTTTGCTGGTAATGAATAAATACTATCTTTAATCTTAATTTTTGAATTAGGAATGTCAGAACTAACTTGAACAAAACAATTTTTCTTTGAAAATAGTGTTGCGCATGAAGAAAATAAAAAACAATAAAACAGTAAAAAAAGATTTCTTTTCATTACTTATTTTTGAAAATTTTCTGCGTTTTCATACCATTGATTTCCGAGTACTTGACCGTCGGGTTTAATAAATCCCCATTTTCCGTTTTCTTCAGCTGCAGCTAATCCTTCTGAAAAAGATTTTGCAGCTTTATACTTAGGCTGAATAACAAACTCACCGGTTTTTGAAATATAAACAAACTTTCCATCTTTTCTAACCAATGCAAGTTCTTGTGCATATATAAATTGAGAAAACAAAACCAAAAAAACAATGATTTTTTTCATGTTCTTATATAATTAAGAAATATTATCATTACTAAAATACTACTTTTTTATTAAATATTCTTTTATTTTTTGAACATATGGATACATTATCTGATCATCTTTGAATTCTGGCACAATTGCTCTTACTTCATTATACATTTTTCTTGTTACAGAAGATACTTTTTCTTTTTGATTTAAATAATCTATGGCTTGAACAATAGTAATAATTTCAATGCTCAAAACTTCAAATGCATTTTCAATTACTTTGGAAGTTATAACTGCGGCATTGGTTCCCATACTTACAATATCTTGATTATCATTGTTATTTGGAATACTATGAACATACATTGGATTTGATAACATTTGATTTTCTGCAGTTGTAGAAGTTGCGGTGAACTGCACACCTTGCATACCAAAGTTAAGACCCAACGTTCCTAAATTAACAAATGGAGGAAGAATTTCGTTTATTTTTGAGTTTAATAAATAATTTAATTGACGTTCAGCTAGCATTGACAACTTAGTTATAACAATTTTAAGTTTATCCATTTCTAAAGAAATATAATCCCCGTGAAAATTACCGCCATGATAAACATGTTGGTTTTTAACGTCAATAATTGGGTTATCATTTGCTGAATTGAATTCATTTTCTAGAACAGATGCAACATTATTTATGGTTTCTAAAATTGGCCCTAAAATTTGGGGAACACATCGAATAGAATAATACTCTTGTACTTTCTCTTTAAATATATTTTCGTTGTTATCGCCAGAATATAAATGATCTTCTCTTTTACGAATCAAAGTACTATCTGAAAGATTTATCCGCATTTTATTTGCTATATCTTGCTGACCTTTATGTCGTTTTGTATTGTTTAATTCTACAGAAAAATGATCGTCATAGGCTTGAACGATTTCATTAATTGCACAAGAACATTTTATAGACCAATCTAACAATTTATTTGCATAATGCACATTTACAACTCCTATTCCTGTCATAGTAGAAGTTCCATTCATTAAGGCAAGACCTTCCCTGATTTCTACTTGAATAGGATTTAAATTTTCTAATTCAAAAACTTCTATTGTAGGTTTTCTTTCTCCTTTATAAAAAACTTCTCCTTCTCCTATTAATACTAATGCCAAATGTGCTAATTGAACTAAATCTCCACTTGCTCCAACTCCTCCATGTTCAAAAATCAACGGAACAATATCTTTATTGATTAATTGTGTCATCAATTGAATTACAGAAGGATGCACACCAGAATTTCCTAATAAAAGTGTATTGAGACGTGCTAGAATAGTAGCTTTTACAAACAAAGCATTTAGAGGTTTCCCAGTTCCTGAAGAATGACTTCTAATAAGATTATATTGCAATTGTATAAGATCTTGATCTTTTATACGATATTGAGCCATCGGTCCAAAACCTGTATTTACACCATAAATAACTTTATTTTGAGAAAACTCTTTTAAAAAATAAAAACTTTCAGAGACTTTATTCAATACTTCATCATTAATGACAATTTTATTGTTTTCAAAGATTATCGTTTCAAATTCCGATAAACTTAAATATTCATTTATGACTTTCATCCTGTTTTTTTTGATTGTCTAAAAATTAGTTTTATTAAAATAATTGTATTTATTTTGGTGTGGCAAATGTAGTATATTAAAGTTTAAAATATAAATAATATGTTGAAGGAATTTGTAGATGTTCTTGTTATTGGAGCCGGTCCATCTGGCTGTGTATCCGCATCTCACCTACATAATAATAATGTAAAAGTAAAAGTAGTTGAAAAAACAAAATTTCCTAGACTAGTTGTAGGCGAAAGTCTAATTCCTCGTGTCATGGATCATTTCTCCGAAGCAGGTTTATTTGAAAGTCTTGATGCTATGAATTTTGAAAAAAAATTAGGCGCACGTTTTATTCGTGGTGAAGAAATTTGCGTGTTTGATTTTAGTAAAAAATATGGTGAAGGTTGGAATTGGACTTGGCAAGTTCCTCGAGCAGATTTTGATAATACTATGGCTCAAGAAGTAATACGAAAAGGTATTGATCTAGAATTTGAAAGCGAAGTGATTTCAATTGCTTTTGAAGGTAAAAAATCGATTACTGTTTTAAAAGATATAAATGGCGATTTAAAAGAAGTGCATGCCAATTTTGTGATTGACTCAAGTGGTTACGGAAGGGTTTTGCCTAGACTTTTAGATTTAGATACGCCTTCAAAATTAGACCCACATTCAGCTATTTTTACACACGTATTAGATGTAAATAGACCAGAAGGTGAGGAAGGAACATTAATTTCTTTTGATATTTTAGAAACTGAAGTATGGCTGTGGGTTATTCCTTTTTCTAATGGCAATACTAGTATAGGAGTTGTTGGCCCAACTCATTTTATAAATTCACTTTCACAAAACAATGATACTAGAGATGCATTAAATAATGCTATTAATTTATCAAATTATTATATTAATAGATTTGGCGGAGTTGAATTTATTTTTGATCCTGTAAAACTTGAAAATTATTCACGTTCTGTAAAACGCATGTATGGAGATGGTTTTGCATTAACTGGAAATAGTTCTGAGTTTTTAGATCCTGTTTTTTCTTCTGGAGTAGCTTTTGCAACAGAATCTGGTATGTTGGCAGCCAAATTGTATTTGAAAGAATCAAAAGGAATATTAGTAGATTGGGAGGAAGAGTTTACAGGATATATGCGTCGTGGTATTGGTGTTTTTACTACATATGTAAAAGAATGGTACACAGGTAATTTGCAAACCTTGTTTTTTCATCAGCCAGAAAATCTAGATGTTAAAGAAAAAATATGTGCAGTACTTGCTGGTTATGTTTGGGACGATACCAATCCTTTTGTAAAAAAGCACGATAATGTAGTTAAAAATATGGCCCATATGATTAGGAATGAAAAAGAAAATATAGAAAAAAAGAGAGCTTAATAATAGCATAAAAAAAAACTTAGTTAAAATAACTAAGTTTTTTTTTATGCTAATTTAAAAGTATATTATTTTGTATTTTTCAATATCATTCCTGCTAATGATTTTCCTGTTTTTGCAAATCCTTCACCTATCCTAGATTCATTACTAAATTGATTTCCCCATTGATCCCCAGGAGCATTTTCGCTAAAAATTTCTAAAACAACATTTGATCTATTTGCTGTTTCAACAAATTTTAGATTTGTTGTTACTTTTGCAGGTTGTTTCATCATCATAACATCCCAACCTGGAAAAATCCATGAAACTTCAACAATTAGTGTATATTTAGCTGATTTTAAATCTTCCTGAAAAGAAAGCTCTTTTTTCTTTTTTACTAAAACAATATTCACCAATTCTAAAAATTTAGGTTGCCATATTGCAATTCTTGCACCTTCCCATTTCTTTTTCCAAATATCACCAACTCCTTTATTTTTTGTGTTTAGATCTAAAACTCTATCAGCAACATAGGTAGCTTCTGTTTTTTTCTCTTTCATTAAAGTTAATTTGCTGTAATCAAACTCAACATTAATTTCTTTTTCTCCTTTCAAAACATTAAAGTCACCCTTTACTATATCAATATTTTGACTAAATATTAAAGATGTTGTAAATAAAATTGTAATTACCAATAGTTTTTTCATTTTTTTTTGTTTAGTTATTTAATTAGATTGAAAAACAAATATATTATTTATTTCCATAATTCATATTAAAAAAATTAACTAGTTTAAAATCATAATCCTTTCTTTTATTTTTATAACTCCTTTGAAGCTGACCAACTTTAAATTATATTTGCGGATTATAATATCACAAATTGAATAATTCTTAAGTTCTTAAATACTGAACTAAATAGAAATTTAGAGAAACAAATAATGAAACACATCAGGAATTTTTGCATTATTGCTCACATTGATCACGGAAAAAGCACACTTGCTGATAGACTTCTTGGTGCAACTCAAACGGTTACTGCTCGTGAAGAAAAAGCACAATTGCTTGATAATATGGACTTGGAACGTGAGCGTGGTATTACTATAAAAAGTCACGCTATACAAATGGAGTATACTTATAAAGGAGAAGAATATATTTTAAATTTAATTGATACTCCCGGACATGTTGATTTTTCGTATGAAGTTTCTCGTTCTATTGCTGCTTGCGAAGGTGCATTATTAATTGTTGATGCTGCACAAAGTATACAAGCTCAAACAATTTCTAATTTGTATTTGGCTTTGGATAATGACTTAGAAATTATTCCTGTGTTAAACAAAGTCGATTTGCCAAGTGCCAATCCAGAAGAAGTTAGCGATGATATTGTTGACTTATTAGGATGCAAACTTGACGAAATTATACATGCTTCTGGAAAAACTGGTTTTGGCGTCGAAAATATTTTGGCCGCCATCATCGAAAGAATTCCACCACCAAAAGGGAATGTTGACGAACCATTACAAGCTTTGATTTTTGATTCGGTTTACAACCCTTTTAGAGGAATTGAAGTTATTTTTAGAGTTAAAAACGGCGAAATTCGTAAAGGTCAGAAAATAAAATTTATGGCAACAGGTAATGAATATTTTGCTGATGAAATTGGAACATTAAAATTGAACCAAGTTCCCAAACAAGTTATTTCTGCAGGTGATGTGGGTTATTTGATTTCTGGAATAAAAGAAGCAAAAGAGGTAAAAGTTGGTGATACTCTGACCGATGCAAAAACACCAACAACCAACATGATTACTGGTTTTGAAGATGTAAAACCAATGGTATTTGCCGGAATTTATCCTGTAGACACTGAGGATTATGAAGAATTGCGTAATTCTATGGAAAAATTACAGTTGAACGATGCTTCTCTTGTCTTTCTACCTGAAAGTTCTGCTGCTTTAGGTTTTGGTTTCCGATGCGGATTTTTAGGAATGTTGCATATGGAAATCATCCAAGAACGATTGGAACGTGAGTTCAATATGACGGTTATCACAACAGTTCCTAACGTTTCTTACTTGGCCTACACCAAAAAAGATCCTGAAAAAGGAATGGTTGTAAATAATCCTTCGGATTTGCCCGAACCTTCAAAATTAGAGCGTGTTGAAGAACCTTATATCAAAGCAACTATCATTACCAAATCTGATTTTGTGGGTAATGTAATGAGTTTGTGTATCGAAAAACGTGGTGTGATTACCAACCAAACTTATTTGACTACGGAACGAGTTGAATTGACTTTTGATATGCCATTAGCAGAAATAGTATTTGATTTTTATGACCGATTGAAAACTGTTTCTAAAGGTTATGCCTCGTTTGATTATTCTCCTATAGGAATGCGAACTTCAAGTTTGGTTAAAGTTGATATATTATTAAATGCCACTATAATTGATGCTTTATCTTCACTGATTCACGTAGATAATGCTTATCATATTGGTAAAAAAATGTGTGAGAAATTGAAGGAATTAATTCCGCGTCAACAGTTTGATATTCCGATTCAGGCTGCCATTGGCGTAAAAGTTATTTCTCGTGAAACTATAAAAGCACTTCGTAAAGATGTTACTGCAAAATGTTATGGTGGTGATATTTCTCGAAAACGAAAATTATTAGAAAAACAGAAAAAAGGTAAAAAACGTATGCGACAAGTTGGTAATGTTGAAATTCCGCAAGAAGCATTTATGGCTGTTTTGAAATTAAATGATTAAAAAAAAGCGACTCATTTGAGTCGCTTTTTTTATTTTTATTCTTCACTTATTGCATCCCAACCTCTGGCTTTTAAAGGAATTTTAGTATCTGCTCGAGTAATCAAGTGAATTCCTTCACTTTCTTGTGTCATATGCCCAATGATAGAAAAATTAGGGTTCCCTTTTATTTTATCAAAATCGGCAATACCTATAGTAAAAAGTAATTCATAATCTTCTCCTCCATTTATAGCAACTGTTGTAGAATCAATAGTAAACTCTTCACAAACGGAAATAAACTGCGGATCGATTGGAAGTTTATCTTCATATAAATTGCATCCTACTTTTGATTGTTTACAAATATGTATTATCTCTGATGATAAACCGTCAGAAATATCAATCATAGCTGTTGGTTTTATTTCAAGAGCGTGAAGTAATGTTCGAACATCTTTTCTAGCTTCAGGTTTTAATTGACGTTCTATCAAATAGGTATAGGCATCTAAATCTGGTTGAGAGTTTGGATTTACTTGAAAAACTTGTTTCTCTCTTTCTAAAACTTGCAAACCCATATAAGCTGATCCCAAATCTCCAGTTACTACTAGCAAATCTGTTTGTTTTGCACCACTTCTATAAACAATTTCATTTTCATCTGCCTCACCTATTGCTGTAATGCTAATGATTAAACCTTTTTGAGACGATGTTGTATCGCCACCAATAACATCTACATTGTATTCTCTTGCAGCCAATGCAATTCCGTCAAACAATTCGTCTAAGGCTTCTAAAGGAAAACGATTGGAAACCGCTACAGAAACTGTTATTTGTGTTGCATTAGCATTCATAGCGCAAATATCAGATACATTTACTACAACTGCTTTATAACCTAAGTGTTTCAATGGCATATATGCTAAATCAAAATGTACTCCTTCTATCAACAAATCGGTAGAAACAATTACTTTTTTTTCTTTAAAATCTAATACGGCAGCATCATCACCAATACCTTTAATTGTTGATGGTTGATTGATTTCAAATCGTTTGGTTAAATGGTTTATTAATCCAAATTCACCCAATTGCGCAATACTAGTTCGTTGAGGAGTTTTATCTTCAATCATAATTTTTTAATTTGAAGGGCAAAGGTACAAACTAGAAGTGTTTTAGAACGCCTAAAATTCTAAAAACAAAAAACCTCACAAAAAAAGTGAGGTTTTTGATACTATTATTTTAAATTTTTATAATGTTTCTTTAAGCCATTTATAAAACTCTCGTTGCCAAACTTGTGCGTTCTGAGGTTTTAAAACCCAGTGGTTTTCTTCTGGAAAATACAAAAATCTACTTTTAATTCCTCGTAATTGTGCCGCTTGAAAAGCTTCTTGTCCTTGACCGATTGGTACTCTAAAATCGATTCCTCCTTGAATGATTAAGATTGGAGTATTCCATTTGTCAACAAAATTGATTGGGTTGAATTCATTATATGATTTTTGAGCTATTTTATTGTCTTTTTCCCAATAAGCTCCTCCAAAATCCCAATTGTTAAAGAAAACTTCTTCGGTGGTACCAAACATACTTTGCGTATTAAAAACGCCATCATGAGCAATAAATGTTTTGAATCTGTTTTTATGAATTCCTGCTAAGTAAAAAACTGAGTATCCGCCATAACTTGCGCCAACACAACCCAAACGAGTTTTGTCTACATAACTTTCTTTGGCAACATCATCAATTGCAGAAAGATAATCATCCATAACTTGTCCGCCCCAATCTCCAGATATTTTTTCGTTCCATTCTTGACCGTGACCGTACATTCCGCGACGATTTGGTGCCACTACAATATATCCTTGTGAAGCCATTAAAGAGAAATTCCAACGGAAAGAATAAAATTGTGTCAAAGGTGATTGTGGTCCGCCTTGACAATATAAAAGGGTTGGATATTTTTTTGTTTTATCAAAATTTGGAGGAAGAATAACCCAAACCAACATCTTTTTCCCGTCAGTTGTTGTTACATATCTTCTTTCATATTTTGGTAATGAAAGTTTGTTATATGTCTCAGTATTGACATTTGAAATTTGTTTCCAACTATTTTTCTTCAAATTGAAAGAGTAAATTTCTAATGCGTGATTCATATCTGTTCGATTCAAAATAGCGGTATCACCTGTAATATCTACTATATCGTGTACATCAAAATCACCAGTTGTTATTTGTTTTAAAGTAATAGCGATTTTGGTTACACCTGGAAAATTAACTTCAAATAATTGTTGTGTTCCATCAACGGCAGCAATAAAATAGACTTTTTTCCCATCTTTACTCCATTTAAAACTTTCTACAGAACCATCCCAATTTGCAGTCAAATTCATTTTCATTCTTTTGAAAGCTACGATAATGTCATTTTTATCAGCTTCATAACCGTCACGTTTCATTTGCAACCAAGTTAAATTTCCTGTTGGTGAAAATGTAGGATTGGTATCATATCCTAAATTATCTTCGGTTAGATTCTTTGTGGTTTTAGTCTCAAGATTGTATTCATACAAGTTGGTATTTGTAGAAATCGCATAAGCTGTTCCTTCTTTTTTCTTGCAAACATAAATAATCGATTTGCTGTCTGGAGACCAAATATAATCTTCATCGCCTCCAAAAGGTTTTTGAGGAGAATCAAAGTTTTCCCCTTTCATAATATCCATTGCAATGGCACCTTCTTTATTTTCTGCATAAAAAACGTGATTGTGATTTCCGTTATTCCAAGTATCCCAATGACGATAGTCCAATCCGTTGTAGATTTGAACATCAGAATTTTGTAATTCCGGATAATAATCTTTACCTAAAATAGTTTCTGTTTTTACTTCTTGAGTAGATAAAATAAATTTTCCGTCAGGAGAACTATTTTTATCTGCCAAAATATCTTTGGTCTCTTTTATTTCAGTTGGAGTTCCTCCAGAAATAGGAAGTAAATAGAATTTTGAATTTGATTTGTTTTCTTCAACAGATGGTGTTGTGACTTTATAAACGATACTTTTCTGATCTTTTGATATTCCCAAAGTGGTTATTCTACCGAGTTTCCAAAGAAGTTCGGGTGACATCGTGTTTTGAGCCATACTGTTAAATGAAATTAGAATTAATGCTACTGCTACTATTTTTTTCATAATTGAAATTGATTTTGAGAGCATAAAAGTAAACATTTTAAATAAAAAAAAGCTACCTCAAATGAGATAGCTTTTTAAAATAATTGGGTTTAAATTTTATTTTTTGATAAAACGTTTAATAGCAGTTTGTCCATTTGAAGAAACTTCTAATAAGTAGTTTCCTGTATTAATGTTTGACACTGAAATTGAACCGTTTTCGATTTTACCTTTTGCTACTTCTTGTCCTAAAACATTTAGCACTCTATAAGTTGCATTTTCTTCAACTGAAGAAATATTTAAAATATCTTGAACAGGATTTGGATACAAATTAATGTTTAATGATTCCTGATTAGATTCTATTCCTCTAGCAACCGAGGTAATATTTACAGTATAATCTTCAACTTGACCGTATGTATATGATCCACAAGAAGTAGGAATTGCATTATATTTCATAGAAACTCTCATTCTTTTTGACCCTAAAGCTGTTCCTGCAGGAATTGTAACGGTTCCTGTTGCAGGAGTAACTGTTGATGTCGCTTTAGAAAAAACAAGTTCGCCTGCATCTGTAAATAATCCATTATTATTATAATCAATCCAAACAGCATATCCTTCTGTCCATACAGTACTAGACCAGAAAGGAGTAATAGTTATTGCATAAGCTGTTCCCGGTACTGCATTTGTTGAAATCGCTGTAAAATTTTCATATCCAGCTGTTCCTGTAGAAGCATTATTTATTGTTCCAAATTGAACTTTTCCTATTCTTTCATCTGTAGTTGTTGTTGCAGAAGAAGTACAATAAGTAACTGTTGAAGCTAAAGTTGTAACACTAACTGTGTTGCTAGCAATAGAAATATTCCCTGCTGCATCTTTAGCTTGAACATAGAAGTTATATGCTGTTGAAGCAGTTAAACCAGACACCGCATATGTTGTTGCTGTTGTAGTTGAACCTAATAAAGTTGTTCCTCTATAAACATTATATCCTGTTACAGCCACGTTATCTGTAGCACCTGTCCAAGATAAAGTTGTAGTTGTAGAAGTTGTTCCAGATGCTGATAATGTTGGAGCAGTTGGAGCAGTTGTATCTGGAGTTAATGTTGTTACAGAAACTGTATTACTAGCTAGAGAAACATTTCCAGCTGCATCTTTAGCATTTACTGTAAAAGCATATGTTGTTGCAGAAGTCAATCCTGTTACCGCATATGTTGATGCTGTAGTTGTTGACCCTAATAAAACGCCATCTTTATAAACATCATAACCTGTAACTCCTACATTATCTGTAGCGCCAGACCAAGATAAATTAGTTGAAGTTAATGTTGTTCCAGATGCAGAAAGAGTTGCAGCAGTTGGAGCCGTTGTATCTGGCACTGGAGCTAATGTTGATACAGAAACTGAATTACTTGCAACTGAAGCATTACTAGCAGCATCTTTAGCTTTCACTGTAAATGCATATGTTGTTGAAGCTGTTAAGCCAGATACCGAATATGTTGATGAAGTTGTTGAACCTAATAAAACACCATCTTTATAAACATCATAACTTGTTACAGCAACATTATCTGTAGCGCCAGACCAAGACAAACTTGTTGTTGTTTGTGTAGTTCCAGATGCAGCTAATGTTGGAGCAGTTGGAGCAACTGTGTCTGTTGAACCAGCAGTAATTGTAAAGTTTGTATTCGATACATCAAAGAAAATATGGTTAGTTCCTTTTACCATAATTCTATTTGTTGTTCCTGGTGTATTTGGAATTGTAACCACTTCAGTTCCGTCATTTGGAGTTGCTGCCAATAATGTTGACCAAGAAGTTCCACCATCAGTCGATAGTAATACATCAACATTAGCACAATTTACACCATTTGCAGTTGTGCCTCCTACAACCCAAGTTATAGTTTGAGAAGAACCTCCAGCATATGAAACCGCAGTATTTGGTGAGCTTACTGAAAATGGTCCGGCAGTTGCGTTTACAGTAACAATCATATCATCACTATTGTTTGCTGGTCCACCAATTCTATTGTCACGAACTGTTACTCTAAAGTTCATTGTTCTTGCAACAGAAGACAAAGCTTCAACTGTTAACTCTGAACCTGCAGTAGTAGTTGCACCAGTTAATACTGAAGACATTTTAGGAAAATATCTAGTTGGTGAAGTTGAAGAATTATAAGATCTAAAGTTTACTCCAGTTGTTTTTGTAGCGCTTGGTGCTGCTGTTGTAGTTTGAGAATCCATTTGTTCCCAATTATAAGTAAGAACATCTCCATTTGCATCAGTTCCTGCACCAGTTAACATAAAAGGAGTACTTTTTGGTACTGTATAATCTAAACCAGCATTTGCAGTTGGTACCGCATTTCCGGTAGCTGTGTTAGTTTGACACGTTTTTGTTTTAATATTATTAGTAACTTGTTGAATGGTAACAGCGTGAAAATATGCATCTGAATGTGGTTGAACATCAAGCGAAGTAATACCTGCATAACCCATAATTGTTGATCCTGAACCTGGCTCCATATGAACACCTGTTCCTTCATTTCCTGTTGTAAAAGTATGATTTCCACCAAATTGATGACCAATTTCGTGAGCTACATAATCAATATCAAAATTATCTCCTTGAGGAATTCCGTCAGCTGGAGAAGTAATACCACTTCCTTTTGATCCATTCACACAAACACAACCAATACATCCAGCATTTCCACCACCACCAGACGCTCCAAATAAATGACCTACATCATAATTTGCTTCTCCGATAACCGATGTTAAAGTTGATTGTAATTGCGAATTCCATTGAGACATGCTTGCTGCAGCAGAATAAGGATCTGTAGAAGCACTTGTGTATATTACTAAATCATTATTAGCAATTAAATTCATACGAACTCCAAAATCTTTTTCAAAAACACCATTTACACGAGTCATTGAAGCATTTATTGCGGCTAGTGCTTGAGCTTTTGTACCTCCAAAATAAACAGCATATTCTCCAGTACAAGACATTGCTAAACGAAATGTTCTCAATAAACTATCGTCTGCATTTGGTCTTGCGGCAAGATTTGTTCCTAAGTCTGCTTGAGCAACATCAATCACTTTACATTCAAATTTGTTTAAAGAAGCCGCTTTATCAGATTTTCTATAAACTGCATACGAACTCAAATCAGTTGTATAAGGCTCTATAAATTCAGCAGATTGATTGGCTCTAATGACCATAGTTTGCAATCCTAGAGGAGAAATACTAAAATAAATAGTAGAACTAGGATTTTCAACACCTTGACCTACATATGATTTTATTTCTGGATATTTTGCAGCCAATGCCGGTTCCATATTTGAAGATTCCTGAATTCGGAAACTTTCTATTTGACCGTCTGCATTTGGAAACGATACAATAGTTTTTGAAACTCCGCTCGAAGCAAATCTTTTTGGAGAATTAATAAGAGATTGTTTTAATTGGTCAATGTTTAATTCAAATAATCTTGGATTTATTATTTGTTTTTTGTTTTCAATTGTAACTGCATTTGGATTTTTAGCAGTTACTTTCCAAGAAGTTTTTCCTGATTGTGCATAGGAAAAACTTGAGATTACCACAAGTGCAATCGAAAGTAATTTGTTTTTCATAATCTTGGTTGTTGATTTTATTAAAATTAGCACATCAAATATAAAATTATTTTTAAATAATAAAGAAATGATTGAATAAATTAATTAACAAATCGACAAACTACATTGTTTTATATTGAATATTATGCAAATATTGATGAAATAATTTGCGATTAACGAATTTATTAAAATGACTTTTCTTACTTTTCGTTTTCAATAAAAAAAACTATTTTTATAAAAATTTTCAAAATGAATCTTAGTTATTGGGAAATAAAAAATTGGTTCACAAATATTGACTACACCATTGTAGGTAGTGGAATAGTAGGCTTGCTTGCTGCATTGCGTTTAAGAGAACGATTTCCAGAAAGTAAAATTTTAGTTTTAGAAAAAGGAATGTTACCGCAAGGTGCAAGTACCAAAAATGCAGGTTTTGCCTGTTTTGGAAGTATTTCAGAAATAATTGATGATTTAAAATCTCATTCTGAAGAAGAAGTAATACAACTCATACAAAAACGCTGGCAAGGTTTGCAACTTTTACGAAAAAGACTTGGCGATGCTGCGATTGATTTTAAACCTTATGGTGGATATGAATTGTTTTTAGAAAAAGATGATAACAGCTATAACGAATGTTTACAAAAAGTATCTTTTATTAATGAAATCATAAGACCTCTTTTTAAAACAGATGTTTTTGTTAAAGAAGTTGATCGATTTGGTTTTAAAGGTATTCAAGATTACTTAATTTTCAATCCTTTTGAAGCGCAAATAGACACTGGAAATATGATGCAAGAGCTTTTGCGACAAGCTGTTTCACAAAATATTTTAATTTTGAATCAACAAATTGTTACTTCCTACAATGACAATAATAATAATGTAGAAATTGTTCTTGGAGAATTTTGTTTCAAAACCAAAAAACTGCTTTTTGCTACTAACGGTTTTCCAATCAACTTTTAAGTGTTGCTGTAAAACCCGCAAGAGCACAAGTATTAATTACGAAACCAATACCTAATTTAGATATTAAAGGGACTTTTCATATTGATAAAGGTTATTATTATTTTAGAAATATTGATAACAGAATACTTTTAGGTGGTGGTAGAAATCTTGATTTTGAAGGAGAAACAACTACCGAATTAAAAGAAACAGAAATAATTCAAAATGCATTAGAAAAACTTTTAAAAGAAGTAATCTTGCCTAACCAAGATTTCGAAATTGAGCATCGCTGGAGCGGAATTATGGGTTTAGGTTCAAGTAAAAACCCAATTGTAGAACAACTTTCTCACAATGTGTTTTGTGGCGTAAGACTAGGTGGAATGGGAGTTGCAATAGGAAGTTTGATTGGAACAGAATTAGCAGATTTAATATAAAAACGTATGTTCAAAAAAATAATTCGTATTATCTGGAAAGCGTTACTATGGTTTATAGGATTATCAATTCTATCGATTTTTATATTCAAATGGGTTCCAGTACCAATTACTCCATTAATGATAACGCGTGCAATTGAAAATAAAATAGACGACAAAGAAATGGTATTGAGTCATGATTGGGTACCTATTGAAGAAATTTCAATCAATATGCAAAAGGCTGTTATTGCTAGTGAGGACGGAACTTTTTTAACACATCACGGATTTGATTTTGAAGCTATCCAAAAAGCAATGAAAAACAATGAAAAAGGTAAGAAAATAAAAGGCGGAAGTACCATTTCGCAACAAACTGCAAAAAATGTTTTTCTTTGGCAAGGCAGAAGTTATTTGCGTAAAGGATTAGAGGCATACTTTACCGTTTTAATCGAATTAATATGGGGAAAAGAACGCATTATGGAAGTGTATCTCAATAGTATTGAAATGGGCGATGGAGTTTATGGCGCAGAAGCAGCAGCTCATCATTGGTATCGTAAAAAAGCTATTGATTTATCAAAAAGCGAAGCTGCAGGCATAGCAGCAATACTTCCAAATCCTAGAAAATATAAAGCTACAAATTCGTCATCTTATATTAATAACAGAAAAAGTAGCATAATAAAACATATGGGTTACGTCGGAAAATTGGATTATTAATTTGTCTAAACTTTTGGGTTCAGTCTAAATTTTTAAATGGGCTTTTTTTATTAATGAAACAATGGTATATACTGTTTCCAATGTTTATAAATCATAATTGCATTTAGTACAACAACCAATAGTGCTGCAACAACTCCTGGAATATCTAGAAATAAATGAAATAGTAAAATATTGATAGAAATTGGAGCTAATAATATTAATCCAAAAGCAATCCATTTTTTTAATAATAACATTATACCAATAATAACTTCAAGAAATCCAACAATTGGAAAAATATATCCAGTAGCTCCTAATGAGTTCATAAAATCAGCTGCTTTACCCGTTGGTGGCGGTAATGGAATAAAATGTAGAAACATATTACTCCCAAAAACAACAAGTAAAATACCTAAAGTGATTCGAACTAGCATAGTAAATTGTGAATTCATATATAGATTTGTTTAGAGTTTTTAAATAAAATCCTAAATTAATAAATAATTATATACAAAAAACACAATTTTTAAAGAATATGAAAAAAAATACTTAAAAATAAATGCATATAGTTAAATTAAGACACTAAATCTTTACTTTAACAAGTGTTTATAGAGCTTGTTTAAGAAATTTTAAAAAAAACACACTCAAAACCACTAATAGTTATATATTCACACACTAAAATTTTTGATATTGAAAACCGTACTCATCACTGGAGCATCAAGTGGCATTGGAAAAGAGACTGCTTTATTTTTTGCGAAAAATAATTGGAATGTAATTGCAACTATGATTTGCCCAGACACCTTCATAGAATTAAATACTATACCAAACATTAGTTGTTATATGTTAGATGTTACTTCTACTGAAAACATTGAAAATGCAAAACAACAAATTCTTACTGATTTTAAAACTATTGATGTCATCATAAACAATGCTGGAATTGGATATAGAAGTTTTGTAGAAATGGCAGATGATGACAAAATAAATCACATTGTCGATGTTAATTGGCTTGGAATTGTAAAAATGTCTAGAGCATTTATTCCTGTTTTCAGAACCCAAAACTTTGGACATTTTATTAATATTTCATCAATTGCTGGATTAGTAAATTTACCATTAGGAAGTTTTTATCATTCTACAAAACAAGCTGTAGAAAGTTTTTCAGAATGTATGGCTTATGAATTACTTGATTTTAACATTAGTATTAGTACGGTTCAATTCGGAAATGCACCTTCAAATTTTCAAGAAAATACTTCAAAAAGTGAATCGAGCTCTATTGAATCCTATAATATTCTTATGAGTAAAATTACAAACATACTCAAGAAAAAAACCAAAAAAAACAAGAACATTACTCCTGTTATTACTCAAAAACTTTTAGAAATAGCCAATTCACCTTCAAAGAATTTTAGAAGATATACCATAGGTTTTGATGCTAATTTGTTAAAATATCTTCGTGCCTTTTTGGGTTATCGAATATTTAATAGACTCGTTAGAAGTTTTATTTTAAAATAAAAATCCAATTCAATTTGTAACATTATTTTGTTAGAAAGTACTAACTTAGTATAACTTCAAAAAAAAATAATGTTATGCAAGCACATGAAATAGATTACCACATTTTTGGTGAAGAAATGCAATATGTTGAAATAGAACTCGACCCACAAGAAATAGTAGTTGCCGAAGCAGGAAGTTTCATGATGATGGACAATGGAATCAAAATGGAAACTATTTTTGGCGATGGTTCAGATCAACAACAAAGCGGATTATTTGGTAAATTGCTTTCTGCCGGAAAACGAGTGCTAACAGGTGAAAGTCTTTTTATGACTGCCTTTATAAATCAAAACAATGCAAAAAGCAAGGTTTCTTTTGCATCACCTTATCCAGGAAAAATTATCGCTATTGATTTGATGCAATTTGGAGGAAGATTTATTTGTCAAAAAGATTCTTTTCTATGTGCAGCAAAAGGTGTTTCTGTTGGCATCGAATTTTCTAAAAAATTAGGCCGTGGTTTTTTTGGCGGAGAAGGTTTTATTATGCAAAAATTAGAAGGAGACGGAATGGCTTTTGTGCATTCTGGTGGAACTTTGGCAAAAAAAGAATTAGCATCTGGAGAAATTCTAAAAGTAGATACAGGTTGCATTGTAGGTTTCACCAAAGAGGTAGATTATGACATCGAGTTTATCGGTGGAATCAAAAACACTATTTTTGGTGGCGAAGGAATGTTTTATGCTACACTTCGTGGTCCAGGAACCGTTTATGTTCAATCATTACCATTTAGTAGATTGGCAGACAGAATTATCTCTTCTGCACCAAGAAATGGCGGAAGTTCTCGTGAAGAAGGTAGCTTACTTGGTGGTATTGGAAATCTTTTAGATGGCGATAATCGGTTTTAATTTTAACTAAAATAATAAAGGCACAAAGCCCATTATTTACAATGACCTTTGTGCTTTTTCATTATAAATTTACTTTAGATATTAAAATTAACTCCTAAAACAATATTCCTTCCTATATTAGGAATGCCATCCGTTTTCAATCGTGATAAATGCGAAATATAAGTTTTATCAAAAAGATTATTGGCATTCAAATTCACATCAAAAACAGTTTTTCCTAAAGTTATTTTTCCGCCAAAACCTAAATTTACTAAAGTGTAATCGTTTGTTTTTGTTTCAAATTGACTCGGATTATTTTGATCTAAGTTATATTCGATATTCAAAACTGCAAAACTATCTTTCAGATATTTAGTCTCTTTGAATTCAGTTTTAATAGCATTATTCCACTTATTTGCCGGGATTAAGGGCAAATAGTCTCCGTTTTGTTTTTTACCCGTTACACTTTCAAAACTACTTGTGATATGCAACCAATCTAACGGATGTGGATGAAAATGAATTCCTGCTTCTCCACCATATAAATTGGCATTTGCTTGTGTATAATCATACGTATCAAAACCATTGGTTATTGTTCCGTTTGGCGAAATAAAGATGTAATTATTAATATGATTATAAAACCCATTTACAAACAATTCAAAATGTGGATTTCGATATTCTACATTCAAATCGGTTTGAAAATTTTGTTCGTTTTTTAAATTTGAATTTCCAATTTCATAACGATTACTTCCCTCATGAACACCGTTTGAAGTTAATTCAGCCAAGTTTGGTGCTCTAAATCCAGAAGCTAAATTCAATCGAAGCGTCATATTTTCTTTCAAATTGGTTTTGAATCCTAAAGACGAATTAAAACTTTGAAATTTTTTATCAATGGCTTGAAAATAACCTTCATCTCCCAAAATTCCGTTTTCAATTGAAGTTATATTTCTAGTATCAAAACGAATTCCTGCTTGAATTACGTTTTTGTTCCATTCATAATTTGCTGTGCCAAAAATACCAAAATCATTGGTTGTTGCGTCTGGAATAAGTAATTCTTCACCAGAATTGGCATTGGCTTGATGCATTCCTTGAGAACCAATTATCGATTCAAATTTTCCTAGTTTTGGTAAATAATATTTAATGTTATAATTAAAAGTATTGAGTTGCATTTTCAAAATGGCAATATTACTATCTTCAAACTCACTTCTATTATTTGAAATATATCCTAAATCGGCATCCATTTTTGAATTTTTGAAATAAATGGTATTATTCAAACTCAAAATATTAGCATAAACTGATTGCTTTGGAAATGTCGTTTTGTGTGTTGTTGATTGATCCGCAATTCCGTTTTCTGGAATTCCCAAATCTAATTTATTGAAATTGTATCGCAACGTTGACGTTATTTTAGAATTTGAAAATCCAATTGCACTTTTAAAATCGGTTTCATTATAACGTGTATTCGTTACTCTATCACCAGTTGGAATTTTGTAATCCGCATGTGAATTATAACTTCCTCGTGCCAGAAATTTGAAATTTTCAGTAGAAGTTTTAACACCTATTGAAGTTTTACTTCCGTTGGAATTTGAAAATAATTTTTGATTAAAATTACCTTCAAAAGTATTGGGTTTATCAAACTTTTCGGGATTAAAATACAACACACCGCCTATTGCATCTGATCCATATAATAATGATGCTGGACCTTTTATAACCTCAACACTTTCTATTCCAGAATCATTAAGTCCTAGTCCATGTTCTTCTCCAAATTGCTGGTTTTCCAAACGAACGCCTTGCGAATAAACCAATACACGATTACCGCTCAATCCTCGAATGACAGGTTTACCAATAGATGTTCCTGTAGAAACTTGAGAAACTCCCGGAATTGTTGCTAAACCTTCTATTAAAGTTGCTGTTCCTTTTTGTTGTAAAGCTTTCATCGATTGATGCTCTACTTTCATTACGTTTTGCGATTGCACTTTGTTGAAAGCAGTTGAGACAATAACCTCGTCCATTTGATGCATTGTTTCTTCAAGAACAATATCGATTTTTTGTTCATTTTGAATGACACTAATTGTTTTTGTTTGCGTTTCAAATCCTATAAATGAAAATACTATTTTGAAAGTTCCAGAAGGCAAATTAGTAAAAGAAAAATTCCCTGCATCGTCAGAAATAGTTTCTTTATGAATCTCAGGAATCAAGATAATTACTCTACTTAAAGGTTTTTTTTGAATGTCTGTAATTACTCCAAAAACTTTGTTTTGCGCATTGGCAAATATCGAAAACCCTATAAATAGGGCAATTAAAAATGATTTCATTTTTAAAATTTTATATTGTTAAAAAAATAAATTCCTGAAATTATCAGAATTTTTGTTGTTTACACAATACAAATTGGTGGTGCTCGAAGTGCAAATAAGCTTCCTTTAAAGTGGTTGACTATTTCTCTAGAAAAGATATGAGAAATAGAAACAGGAAGAAATGTTTTATTGAATTTATAAGAAAAAAAATCAGATTTTAAAGAATTACTAAAAGTAAATTCACAAACAAAACAATGTTCAAAATTAGAATGGGAATGAGAAACATCGGCTTTATGATTCGTGTATTTATGATTGCAATGTTTTTCTGCAAGAAAATCTTGTAAATGATGAAAAGAGTGAGCAGATTGAAGCAATAAGGCAAACAAAACAGTTATCCCAAACAACAAACTTCTTATTTTTATTATTTTCCTCATTACAACAAAAGTAAACAACTAGAAATGAAAAACCATTTGAATTAACAAACTTTTAGATTTGCTAACTCAAATGGTTTTCTATATATAATTTTAAATTATACTAAATTATTGGCAACCAAATATTCCGCAATTTGAATGGTGTTTGTAGCAGCACCTTTTCTCAAGTTATCAGCAACAATCCACATATTTAAAGTGTTCGGCTGGCTTTCGTCACGACGAATTCTGCCAACAAACACATCATCTTTTCCTTGAGCAAACATAGGCATTGGGTATGTATAAGTATCTGTATTGTCCTGAACCACTACACCATCAGTATGATGCAAAATAGTTCTCACCTCATTGACATCAAAATCGTTTTCAAATTCTACATTTACGGCTTCGCTATGTCCACCAACAATTGGTACACGAACTGCAGTTGCAGTAACAGCAATAGTTTTGTCGTTTAAAATTTTTTGAGTTTCGCGAACGAGTTTCATTTCTTCCTTAGTATATCCGTTTTCTTCAAAAACATCACATTGTGGAATTGCATTTCTGTGTATAGGATATTTATAAGCCATTTCATTTTGAATTCCAGCATATTCATTTTCAAGTTGTTTTACAGCTTTTACTCCTGTACCCGTAATTGATTGATAGGTTGAAACAATTATTCTTTTGATGTCATATTTTTTATGCAACGGTGCTAAAACCAAAACCATTTGTATCGTAGAACAATTAGGATTTGCAATAATCTTATCTTCTTTTGTTAAGATAGACGCATTGATTTCTGGAACAACCAATTTTTTTGTTTGATCCATTCTCCAAGCAGATGAATTATCAATAACTGTAGTTCCTGCAGCTGCAAATTTTGGCGCCCATTCTAGTGAAGTTTCGCCACCTGCTGAAAACAAAGCTATATCAGCTTTCATATCAACTGCGGTTTGAAGACCAACTACTTTATATTTGTTTCCTTTGAACTCAATTTCTTTCCCAACAGATTTTTCAGATGCTACAGGAATTAATTCTGTTACCGGAAAATTTCTTTCTGCTAATACTTGAAGCATAATTTCACCAACCATACCTGTTGCTCCTACAACTGCTACTTTCATTTTAATTGATTTTAAGCTGCAAATATAATCAAATTTCAATTTGATTAAAAAGTGCTTCTATTTTAAATTCTGAGAATTATCTGTTATAGAAAACTTACAATTTCTATAATCTCACAGCTATATATACAATCATTTTATAATCATAATGCGCTTTTAATCAAAATGTTGTATATTTGATAGTCATTCATTCAGATTTTTAACTTTTTAAAATTAGAAAAAATGAAAAAAATTAATTTTTATTATTTTGTATTCCTTTATATTGGATTTTCATTAAATGTAAATTCACAAACTACATTAATAAGTCAAGGTTCGTCTTGGAAATATTTAGACAATGGATCAAATCAAGGTACTAATTGGAGAGAATCTGCTTTTAATGATAGTAGTTGGTTACAAGGAAATTCAGAACTAGGTTATGGTGATGGAGATGAAGCAACAGTTGTAAGTTATGGACCAAATGCTTCCAATAAATACATTACAACCTATTTCCGAAAAACTATTTCTATTGCAAATGCATCATTATACCCGAGTTATACTTTAAAAGTAAAAAGAGATGATGGTGTTGCTATTTATGTAAATGGCAATGAAGTTTATAGAAATAATCTCGTTGCAAATGCATCAAACACAACAGTTGCAACTACGGCTAATGATGACGGTGCCGTTTTTCTTTCGGTTTCATTACCTGCAGGAACATTTATTTCTGGCAATAATACTATAGCGGCAGAAATACATCAAAGTGATATGGGAAGCTCTGATATTTGTTTTGATTTTGAATTATTAGGAAATGATTTGTCGCAATTAAAGCATATACGTTGGGGTACATCAAAAAATCCATTAGAAGGATTGACCATTACTTGGAGAGATACAGGAACAAGTGATTTGATAAAATGGGGTTATACTATATCTTATGAACAAGGAACCTTTCCTGGTATTTCTAGACCTGGTTATACGGATACTTTTTTTAATTATACTTTTCCATTTTTAAATCCAAATAGTACCATTTACTATCAATTATTTGATTCTCAAAACAATACTTGGACAGCTCAAAAAACTTTTCAAACTTCTCCACCTATAAACACAGATGCCTTTTCATTTGTTGCCTTTGGTGATAGTCGTGGTGGCATTGATGTTTGGCAAACCATTTCAAATTTAACAAATTCAAAATTACCAGACTTTACTGTTTTCAATGGAGATATCGTTAGTGATGCAAACATTACCTCGCAATGGGATGATTGGTTTGATTATGGTAAAACATTTTTAGAAAAAAATTTAGTTTTACACGCTTTAGGAAATCACGATGCTCTTAGTGTTCCTAATTATTTGAATAATTTCGAATTACCAAAATCTACTCCAGTGACAGGAACTGAATTGTATTATGCAGTTCCATATGGTGAAGCAATCTTTATTTCATTAGATTCAGAAATACCAAATGATGTTGCACAATACAATTGGTTAATATCTACATTACAAGCAAATGTTTCTAAAAAATGGAAAATAGTTTTTTTTCATAAACCATTTTATACTATTGGCCCACATGTTGGTGAAATGGATTCTTATTATACCACTTGGTGGAAAGCTTTTGATGATTTTGGTGTAGATTTATTATTAAATGGTCACGATCATATGTACGAAAGAAGCAAACCTCTTAATAGAAATATCTCACTAACAAATCCTGTCGCCTCCTATGGCAGCCAACCTTTTGAAGGAAGATGTGAGATTGTTTGTGGTGGTGCTGGTGCTGGACTTACTGACCCGAGTTCTGCATGGTTTATTGAAAGTTTCAAAAAAAGTTATAATC
>JAYTNO010000044.1:0-13489 GCA_043748275.1 Flavobacterium sp.
AAATAAAACTTCAATACGAAGCTTTAGATACTAGAAAAAATACGGTAGAAAAAGAAGGTCTTACTAGTGATGATAATATGAAAATTGCTGGACTAAAAATGAAATTTGGACCTATGTATAGATTATATAGAATTGCCTCAAAATCTGAAGAAAATACCAATTCAAAAAAATAAAAAAAAGCTGGAAAAATTTCTAGCTTTTTTGTATTATAAAACTTCACTTTCTTTGAGTTTTTCCATATTGTTAACCAATTGAAGCTCATCTACAAGTTTTTGGATTTTACCATTCATTACACCATCCATATCAAAAATATCTATACCCACTCTATGATCGGTTACACGACCTTGGGCATAGTTATAGGTACGAATTTTAGCAGAACGGTCACCAGAACTTACTTGTGAGGTACGTTTTACAGCGTCTTCGGCTTGTTTTTTGGCTAATTCTTGTTCATATAAACGAGAACGCAAAACAGTAAGTGCTTTGTCTTTATTTTTATGTTGTGATTTTTGATCTTGACATTGCGCTACTAAACCAGTAGGAATGTGTGTCAATCTAACTGCAGATTTTGTAGTATTTACCGATTGTCCTCCAGGTCCAGATGAACAGAAAAAGTCAACACGCACATCATTCATATCAATCTGTACATCAAATTCTTCAGCTTCTGGCAAAACCATAACAGTTGCAGCAGAAGTATGTACACGACCTTGAGTTTCAGTTTGTGGAACACGTTGTACACGATGAACACCAGCTTCAAATTTTAGAGTTCCATAAACATCTTCTCCTGTAACTTCAAAAATAACTTCTTTGAAACCTCCAGAAGTTCCTTCGTTCATATCCACAACAGATGTTCTCCAACCACGGTTTTCGCAATATTTGGTATACATTCTAAATAAATCACCTGCAAAAATAGATGCTTCATCACCACCAGTTCCTGCACGAATTTCTACCATTACGTTTTTGGCATCTTCTGGATCTTTTGGTATCAATAAAAATTTGATTTCGTCTTCTAATTCCGGCAATCGTTCTTTGGCTTCCTCTAATTGCATTTTGGCCATTTCAACCATTTCTGGATCAGAACCATCTGCAATAATTTCGTTGGCTTCTTTGATATTTGAATCTAGAGTTACATACTCATCTCTTTTTTCCATTAGACCTTTCAGTCCTTTGTATTCTTGATTTAATTGCACATAACGCTTTTGATCTGATATGATATCCGGCTGAATAATCAAGTCTGAAATCTCGTCGAAACGTTGTTTTACATATTGTAATCTATCTAACATTTTATTGTATTCTTTATTTGGAGTGCAAAAATACAAAAAAAGTGTTCACTTTTCAGTGTTCGGTTGATAGAATTTTTATAGTATTGTAACTTCTAATTAATATTTAAAAATGAAAAAGATAATCGGAATATTTATTTTTGCATCACTCCTTTCTTGTGGTAAGAATAAAAATAAATTTGAGAAATTGAAAGAAATGAATTGGCTTATTGGCAATTGGGAAAACAAATTACCAATTGGTACTTTAACCGAAAACTGGAAAAAAGAAAACGATAGTACTTTTTTAGGACAAAGTTATTTTATAAAAGCAAAAGATACTTTACACAACGAGAGTATCGAATTAAAACAAGTTGATGAAAATGTGTTTTATATCCCAACGGTAATGGGTCAAAACAATGATGAACCTGTTAGTTTCAAATTAACTTTATCAAATGAAAAACAATTGGTTTTTGAAAACTCAAAACACGATTATCCACAAAAAATTGTCTATTCAAAAATAACAAATGATAGTATTGTGGCAACTATATCTGGTATTCAGCAGGGAAAATCAAGTCAAGAAAGCTATCCGATGAAGAAAATTAAATAATATATTTTTAATAAAATTTTATAAACTTGCTTAACGGCAAGTTTTTTTTTTACTCCTATTTTTCAATAAATCAATCACTTAAAAATATTATTTGTATTTATTCTAAATAAACTTTGCGTGTTTCATTTTCATTTCTATATTTGCATTGTTATTTTTAATTATTCTAAATAAATGATTTAATACATTTAAATAAACCATATAAAATGAAAAAAATATTTTTAATTACTAGTTTTCTATTTCTAAATTCTATCAATCTGATGGCTCAAGATCGAATATTTAATTACACCTATCAGAGTAATGTGTTAGGCAAAGGTCAAAAAGAATTAGAAGTATGGACAACTGTACTCACTGGTAAAAAAGACTACTATAGAGAAATTCAAAACCGAGTAGAATATGAAACGGGTTTGGGTTCTAACTTGCAAGTTGCCTTTTATTTAAACGCTAAACAAAAAGCTTTTTTTGATAATGCTACAGGAGAAATTGTGATGGATGCAACAGAAATATCACTTTCAAATGAATGGAAATATAAATTTTCAGATCCAGTAGCCAATCAAATAGGTTTTGCGGGTTATGCCGAATTTAGTATTGCTACAGATGAATTAGAATTTGAATTGAAAGCCATTTTTGATAAAAAAATAGGAAGGACATTACACGCAGTCAATTTAATTTTTGAACCAGAATGGGAAACAATTGCGAGTGAAGGTAAAGTAACAACCGAATCAGAAATTAAATATGATATTAACTATGCTTTTTCATATAATATTAATAAAAAATGGAATCTTGGAGCTGAAATCATAAATAGAAATGTTTATATAAAAAATGATAAATTTACACATTCAGCATTATTTGGTGGTCCAACAATATCTTTTAGTACAGATAAATTTTGGTTAAACTTAACTGTGCTTCCTCAAATTTCTGGTTTACAAAACCCAGAAGGAATAAAAGGATTAAATACAGATGAATTTACTAAATTTGAAACAAGATTACTATTCTCTTATGCCTTTTAAATATGAAGAAATTTATTGTCACTACCCTAATAATTGCATTTTTAATATCTTGTTCTAGTAAGTTGTATACTCCAATACAAAGTACTGCTACTATATCTTTAGCTGAGTTACAAAAAGGACGAAATTTATACATAACCAACTGTGCGAGTTGCCATCAACTCTATGAACCCAACAAATACAACGCAACAGAATGGGTTACTATTGTTGATGAAATGCAACCAAAAGCAAAAATTACTGATGAACAAAAAAAATTAATTTATGATTATTTGATAAATTCTCCAAAATAAAATATCCTTATTTAATATATTTTTAATCCTCAAGTATTTATAACATTGGGGATTATTTATTTTTAGAAACTACTTTTATATAAAGCTAATTTGTATATTTGAATCTGAATAAGTGCTTATCGATAAACGCAAATACTTAATTAAATAGCTATGAAAAAATTATTACTATTACTATTTTTTGGTTTAATCAATCAAAATTTTGTTAATGCTCAAGAACCAATAAACGTTGAAATAGTAGGAGATTGTCAATTTGTAAGTGGTATTTATGAATTCAATGGGATTGTAAATAACAAAAACAACTATGTGCAAACTTTTGTTATTGATGGTATTAGTTCTGTAGTTGGTGTAGGGTTTGATGGTGCAAAATGGGTTTTATATGGTGATGGAGACTTAACAAGTACAGGTTATGAAAACATTGCAGTTCCAGTTGGGATGTTACCACCTTTTATTGGCTGGACACGAACTGAATGTCTTGATGGTACAATGACGGTTTCTCAATCATTATCTACAAACAATACTAAAATTGCAACAAAAATTTCTGTATATCCAAATCCTTCAACAAATTTTGTTATTGTAGAAAACTCTAAAAATAACAACAATCTGTTTGATTATAACATTTTAGACATTACGGGTAGAATTGTATTTTCTGGAAACGCAAAGTATAATGAAAAAATAAATACCGAAAGTCTCACCAAAGGAAATTATATTCTTGAAATAAAAGATAACGAAGGACAAGTTTATAACAAGAAACTTATAATAAATTAGAAATTATGAGATCACAAATTTTTATCAATTTACCCGTTAAAGATTTAGAAAAATCGTTTCAATTTTATACGAAAATTGGGTTTACAAACAACCCACAGTTTTCTGACGAAAGTGCAAAATGTATGATTTTTAGTGAGGAAATTTTTGTTATGTTATTAACACACGACCGATTTCAGACTTTTATTACAAAACCCATTACCGATGTTTCAAAATCTACTTCTGCTATACTTTCAATTTCTTTAGAAAGTATAGAAAAAGTGAACGAAATTTCAGAAAATGCACTTTTGGCAGGAGGAAAAGAACCTGTAGAAGCAAAAGATTATGATTTTATGAAACAACGTACTATTGAAGATTTAGATGGTCATATATGGGAATTCTTTTATATGGATATGAGTAAATTTCCTCAAGAATAATAACGTTCTTCAATTCGTTTAATATCTTTTATAGAATTTTTGGCCCAAAGAAGTCTTTTTTCTAAAATTTCATCTTTTGTCAATTGCCATTTGATATCCGAATTGTGCAATCTGCTCATAATATTCTGTATAATTATAGCTGCTGATACTGAAATATTCAAACTTTCGGTAAATCCAACCATCGGTATTTTTAAAAACCCATTGGCTTGTTGCAAAATTTCATCTGATAATCCGTCTCTTTCTGTTCCAAAAAAGAATGCACTTGGTTTCGAAATATCAAAATCATCCAACATACAATCATTTTCGTGTGGTGTGGTTGCAATAATTTGATAACCTTTGTTTTTTATATCATAAATACAACTAGAAATACTATCAAATCTATTGACATCAACCCATTTCTGAGCACCCATTGCTATTTCTTTATCAATAGATTTGGTATATCTTTCTTCAATTACATTCAATTGTTGAATCCCAAAAACTTCACAACTTCGCATTACAGCACTAGTATTGTGTAATTGAAAAACATCTTCAATGGCAATTGTAAAATGATTGGTACGTTTTGATAGAACTTGCAAAAAACGCTCTTTTCTATTATCGGTAAGTATATTCTCTAAAAAATCTAGAAATTCTAAATCAACCATTTTTAAATTATTATTTGGTAAAAATACTAAAAATCTATAACTTTAAAATCTAGAAAAAACAAAGATGAAAAAGAAATTAGTAGTGCTTTCTGGCGCAGGAATATCAGCTGAAAGCGGTATCAAAACCTTTCGTGATAGTGATGGTTTATGGGAAGGTCACAATGTTTTAGATGTTGCCACTCCAGAAGGTTGGTTTAAAAATCCTGAATTGGTTCTTGATTTTTACAATCAAAGACGCAAGCAATTGCAAGAAGTTTTACCTAATGAAGGTCACCATGTTTTGGCTGAACTCGAAGCTGATTTTGAGGTTCATATTATCACTCAAAATGTTGATAATTTACACGAAAAAGCTGGAAGTTCTAATGTTTTGCATTTGCACGGAGAATTATTAAAAGTAAGAAGTACTAAAGACAAAAATTATATTTTAGATTGGGAAATAGATTTGGTATTAGGTGATTTAGATACAAATGGAAATCAACTCCGACCACATATAGTTTGGTTTGGCGAAGATGTTCCTGCTTTGGATGACGCAATACATTTGGTTGAAAAAGCTGATATTTTAATCATCATCGGAACTTCATTACAAGTGTATCCTGCAGCGAGTTTGATGAATTTTGCCAATCAAAATATTCCAGTATACTATATTGATCCCAAACCTGCTACGATACATGATTTACCCAATCCTGTTAAAGTTATTGCAACAACTGGTTCTAATGGAATGCGAATTATTCAAAAAGATTTAATGAAAATGAAAAATTAATAAAAATTCACAATTAGGCAATTCAATTTTTAATTAAAACTTCATTCTACTTATATTTGCAATTCAAACAACAACACAACAATGAATCCTCTAAACGAATTAAATGCCGTCTCTCCAATTGATGGAAGATACAGAAGCAAAACCATTTCTCTTTCTAAATATTTCTCAGAAGAGGCACTCATAAAATATCGGGTACTTGTTGAAATTGAATATTTTATTGCGCTTTGTGAAATTCCGTTACCTCAACTCAAAAGTGTAAATCCGAACGAGTTTGAAAGTTTAAGAAACATTTATAAAAATTTCTCTACCAAAGATGCTCAAGTTATCAAAGACATTGAAAAAACAACCAATCACGATGTAAAAGCGGTTGAGTATTTTATAAAATCAGGTTTTGATCAATTAGGATTATCAGCATATAAAGAGTTTATTCATTTTGGTTTAACCTCACAAGACATCAATAATACGGCAATTCCGCTCTCAACAAAAGAAGCTTTTCAAGAAGTTTACTTAAAATTATTGATCGAATTAATTGCCAAACTCAAGGATATGAGTGTTGAATGGGCAAATATTCCAATGCTAGCAAGAACGCACGGCCAACCAGCATCTCCTACTCGATTAGGAAAAGAAATTGGCGTTTTTGTAGAACGATTAGAAGAACAAATGCGTTTGTTATTTAATATTCCGTTTGCTGCAAAATTTGGTGGCGCAACCGGAAATTACAATGCACATCATGTGGCTTATCCTCAAATAGATTGGAGAAAATTTGGAAATGATTTTGTGGAAACAAATCTAGGTTTGCATCACTCCTTTCCTACTACACAAGTAGAACATTATGACCATTTTGCTGCATTTTTTGATGCTTTAAAAAGAATCAATACTATTGTAATAGATTTAGATAGAGATATTTGGACCTATGTTTCGATGGATTATTTTAAACAAAAAATAAAAGAAGGAGAAATTGGATCATCGGCAATGCCACATAAAGTAAACCCAATTGATTTTGAAAATTCTGAAGGAAATTTAGGAATTGCCAATGCAATTTTTGAACATCTTTCTGCAAAACTACCCGTTTCGAGATTGCAACGTGACTTGACCGACAGTACTGTTTTAAGAAATATTGGCGTGCCATTTGGCCATACTTTAATTGCTTTTGAAGCTACTATCAAAGGGTTGAATAAATTGCTTTTGAACGAACCAAAATTTGCAGATGATTTAGAAAAAAATTGGGCAGTTGTTGCAGAAGCTATTCAAACAATTTTACGTAGAGAAGGCTATCCAAATCCTTATGAAGCTTTAAAAGGTTTGACTAGAACCAATACTATTATTGATAAAAATGCGATTCATCAATTTATAGCAACTCTTGAGGTTTCTGATGCTATAAAAAGGGAATTATTGCTGATTAGCCCAAGCAATTATTTGGGGATTTAATGGTAAAATAATCCGAAAGATGTTTTTTGTCTCAAAAAAACAAATAAATTAGCCACATCAAAAATTGAAAATATGGCAAATTTACCAAAAGGAGACAAAAAATTATTAAACGCTTGGGCGTTCTATGATTGGGCAAATTCAGTATATCCATTAGTTATTTCGTCAGCCATTTTTCCTATTTTTTATGAAGCCTTATTTTCTGATAGAAATCATTATATTCATATTTTTGGGTATGATTTTAAAAATTCTGCTTTGATTAGTTTTGTTACTGCATCCGCTTTTATGTTGGTTGCATTTTTCTCACCTATCCTTTCTGGAATTGCCGATTATATTGGAAATAAAAAAGTGTTTTTGCAATTTTTTTGTTATTTGGGTGCACTTTCGTGTATGGGTTTGTATTGGTTTAGCCTTGATAATTTATACCTAGGCTTGTTATTTTATTTCTTCGGATTAATAGGTTTTTGGGGAAGTTGGGTGTTTTATAATTCTTATTTACCAGATATTGCTTTTCCCGAACAAATGGATGCCATAAGTGCCAAAGGATTTTCTCTTGGCTATATTGGAAGCGTAATTTTGCTAATAATAAACCTTGCAATGGTTATGCAACCCAAACTTTTTTCTATTACAGGAACCGAAGGAGAAGCGGCAATGAAAGCGATGCGTTATTCGTTTATAATGGTAGGTGTTTGGTGGATAATTTTTAGTCAATATACGTATTATTATTTGCCAAAAGGCAATAAAAATTCTAATCGAAAAGTAACAAAATCGGTTGTTTTTAACGGATACAATGAACTCAAAAAAGTTTGGAAATTATTAGAACAAAATACCGTTTTAAAACAATACTTATCGAGCTTTTTTGTCTATAGTATGGCAGTACAAACGGTGATGCTTATTGCTACTTATTTTGGCACACAAGAAATTCAATGGGAGTCTAAAAGCCAAAGCACAACGGGATTAATTATCTGTATTTTATTAATTCAATTGATTGCTATTTTGGGAGCCTTTCTTACTTCAAAAGCATCAGCAAAATATGGAAATATTCCAGTTTTGATAATTATCAATTGCTTTTGGATAGTACTTTGTGGTTTTGCTTACTTTATCACTTTGCCAATTCATTTCTATGTTATGGCTGGATTAGTTGGATTGGTTATGGGCGGAATTCAATCGCTTTCTCGATCTACCTATTCTAAATTATTACCCGAAACCGAAGATACGGCATCTTTTTTTAGTTTTTATGATGTAGCTGAAAAAATTGGAATTGTTATTGGGATGTGTGTTTATGGAATAATCGATCAGATAACTGGAAGTCCAAGATTTGCAATTGTATTTCTTGCGCTCTTTTTTATAGTGGGTGTACTCTTATTAACAAGAATAAAAAAAGGTGCTTTAAAAAATTAAAACACCTCTTATATAAAAAACCCTTTTATTTAATTAAGCCTTAGTGATACTTCCTGAACCTGCGGTTTTAGTCTCTTTTTTCTTTGGATTTCCTTTATAATCTATATCGCCAGAACCTGTTACTCGTGCTTCAAGCAATTCGGTGCAATATACTTTACTATTTCCTGATCCAGTCACAGCTGCGTTTACATTTCCGCTTTCTAGACCATAAGCATTCAAATCTCCAGAACCAGTTATACTACATTTTAAATTTTCTGATTTTCCTTTCAGAACCATATCTCCAGAACCAGTAATTCTTGCATTGATTTCTTTAGCATCAACCATTAGATTGATATCACCAGAACCTGATAAATTTGTAGAAAATTGCGATGCAACAATTCTATTTTTCGAATTTATATCTCCTGATCCCGATAGATTTACTTCGTTTAAACTTTCAAAAGGCACTGTAATTCTTATAGTTTTACCTTTGGTAGTTCTCAAATACATTCGTTTTTCGGTTGAGATTTTTAAGGCATTATCTTCAACTTCAATTTTTACATATTCTAATAAATTTTCTTCACCAGAAATAGTAATTTTTCCTTCTGAACCTGATACTAAATCAACATCATAAAAACCAGAAACCAATACTTTGTCATAATCTGAAGTAGTAATAGTTTTGGTAATTACGTTTCCGTTTCCTTGTATTTTATCTTCTTTAGACCATTGTGCATTGGCTAATGTAGATAAAAAAAACAATCCTAAAATAATACGATTTGAATTTTTCATAAAACTGATTTTTTTGATTATTTTTTTTGATTTAGACTTACTTTCCCATATGAGGAATTGATGTCTATTTTGTTTTGACCACTTTTTTTATGATAACCTTGATAACTTTTATTAAAATTACTGACTTGTTTTGATGCAATTTCTAGATCACTTTCATATTTAAAATCAGCATATTTTACATTAATATCAAAGTCAAAAACATAATTAGCATCATAACCAATCTCAACTGCGGTATATTCTGAATTGATATTAATATTATTGGCTTTTGCATCCATTTCTGCAATAGCTATTTTGCTATAACTAGTTTCTATCTGCAAATTGTTGAAAATTTGATTGACTTTTATAGAAAGATAATCGCCGTTTCCGTCAAGATTATTGATTTTCCCTAAAAGTAATTTTCCGTAACTACAATTGTATTTCAAATCGTTTCCTGTCAAAAAATTAAGGTCTGTATAATCGGCATGAAGATTTAATTTGGAGAATTCGTTTATGGTCAACCCAGAATAATCAGCATTTATATTTGCGTTTTTGATATAATCTATTGTTGATTTACTGCAATAATCAATATGAATTGTATTGGAGTTTCCATTCAATTTTGCTAAAGTTATTTTGCCATATTTACAATTCAAATCAGTATTGGCAAACAAATCAGTCGTAATTATTTCACCGTATTTATTATCAATTTTTACAGCACCATTTTTGGGAATTTTTATCGTATAATTGATTTCGATACTATTATTTTTCCAATTGTTTTTATAATTTGTTTTGGCAATATTGGTTTGTGCTGTTACTAAACTTTTTAGCGCTTCTATTGAAACATCTATTTCATCGAGTTTTTTTATTACCCAACTTTCATTATCACCACTTACTTTAATGACAATATCCAACTCTATTTTATCTTCATTCCAGGTTGTTACATAAACACTCCCGAAAGAATTTGAAATATCTATTCCCGCATCACTATTGACAAAATAGGCTTTTTTGATATTTTTTTGTTTGGTTATACTACCCAAATCAATTTCGTTTGCCCAAATTGTTATTGGAATAAAGAATAAAACCATCAGAATATTAAACTGTTTTTTCATCCGTCATTTTATTAAAATTCTCATTTTCTTCTATATGTTCTAATACTATTTCAAGAAAAGAAATTCTGGTTTGCAAATTCTTAATCATCGCATAAATAATTTGTTTGCTTTCTCCATTTGCTATCAAATCTTGTTTGATTTTTTCATAATCAGCATCCAAAATTTTCATTTGTACCAAAGCATCAGCAATAATTTTTTCGTTTTTGGGGGATTTTTTTGCTTTTACTTTTTCGAGTTCAATTTTTATCATTGCTGTAAAAATAGAATCGGTTTGTTTGGTTTCTTTTGATGCTAAAATCAAATCATTACCCGCTTTTTCATTGGTATTAAAAAAGGTAAAATAACCAACCGTAATCAATATTGTTGCAGCTATTGATAAAGGTAGCCAAAATCTTTTCTTAGTTTTTTTGCGAGTTTGTTTCTCTAAAAATCGATCAAAATGATTCTCATTTGGTTCGTGAATGTCCCAATCATTTTGAAATTTTTCAAACATTGTGTTCATTAAATCGTCTCTCTTGTTCATCTTCTCTATTTCTAATTTTGAATTTCTTCTAATTTTTTTCTTAAAGTTTCTTTTGCTCTACTCATTGTAGTTCTGCAATTGGTATAACTAATTTCTAGGATTTCAGAAATTTCTTCTTGATCATAACCTTCTATATAAAATAAAGTCAAAACCATTCTGTAACTATCTTTTAGGTTTTCAATTGCTTTTAGTACTTGCCCCACTTTTAGTTCATTGAAATTGATTTCATTTTCAGAAATTAAAGTATCATCTTCTATTTTATATAATACTTTATCTATTTCGTCAATCCTAAATTTGTTGTTTTTTTTATAAAAATCAATACTATAATTAATGATTATTCTTTTGAGCCAAGCACCAAAAGCAACTTCTTGCTTGTAATCGTTTATTTTTATAAATGCTTTCAAAAATCCTTCTTGCATAGCATCTTCGGCAAAATGTTCGTCTTTCACAATTCTATATGCCACATTATACATAGCTTTACAATATCGATTGTAAACCTCAAATTGTGCTTTTTGATTTTTTTGTTTACAAAGCGAAATTAATTCTTCGATATTTTGGTTAGCTAAACTCAAATAGAATAGTATGATTTATAGTAATGACCGTAAGAAAAAAAGTTTGTTACAGTTTGGATAAAAATAATCTATTTTTTTTTTCTTGAAGCATCGAATGAATTAATTATATTTGGAAATTATTTAAAAAAATATCTAATGAATAAATTAAAACTTATAACGGTACTTTCTCTGTTTTTATTTGCCTTGCAATTTATTTCTTGTGGTGATACCGAACCTGTAGATCCAGCTTTATTAATTGAAGTTCCCGAACCTACTTGTGATGCTCCAAGCACATTAAATGTAAGTAATTTTATAAACGGAACAAGTGTCAATGTTTCTTGGACAGCAAATTCAGATTCAAGCAATTGGGAAATTCAATACGGTTTGAAAGATTTTGTAATAGGAAGTGGTACTACTGTAACATCAACTACTGTTTTAAAAACCATAACTGGTTTAGACTCAACCAAACAATATGATTTTTATATCAGAACAATATGTGATGCAGGACTTAATAGTGAATGGGTTGGACCAGTTTCTGTAGGATCAAGTATTTCTGTTTGTGCGAACCCAACAGCTGTTACTGCGGTTCGATCTGCAGTTGTTTCTTCAGAAATTACAGTAAGTTGGTTAACTGCAGGAAATGAAAATTCTTGGGAAATTCAATACGGAAATACTGGATTTGTTATAGGAACAGGAACTACCGTTGCTTCTTCTGCAAATTCAAAAGTAATTTCAGGATTGCAAACAACTTCATACGATTTTTATGTTCGTTCTAAATGTTCTGCAACTAGTTTTAGTAATTGGGTTGGACCAATAAACGTGATTGCAGTTGGTGGTTCTTCTTGTGCAAGTCCAACAAATCTAACTGCAGTAAGATCTACTACAACAAACACTGAAATTACAGTAAACTGGACTGTTAATCAAACCATTGGTGAATATGAAATTCAATATGGTGCAACAGGATTTGCAATAGGAAACGGAACAATAATAGGTGCAACAAATGGTTCAAGAATCATTACTGGATTACAAACCACTGGTTACGATTTTTATATTAGATCTAGATGTTCAACAACAAGTTTTAGTAATTGGGTTGGACCGATTAATGTGGTAGCTGTTGGAGCAACTTCTTGTGCAAGTCCAACAAATTTAACAGCAGTTAGGTCGACAACTACCAACACAGAAATTACTGTAAATTGGACTGTTAATCAAACCATTGGAGAATACGAAATTCAATATGGCGCAACAGGATTTGCAATAGGAAACGGAACCATAATTGGGGCAACAAATGGTTCAAGGATCATTACAGGTTTACAAACCACTGGTTACGATTTTTATATTAGATCTAGATGTTCAACAACAAGTTTTAGCAATTGGGTTGGACCTGTAAATGTTGCGGCTTCATCAGTAAGTGGTGCATATTACATGAGAATGAAAATAGATGGAACATTAGTAAATTTTCCATTAGAAGGAACAACTGCAACATACAATGATTTAAGTTTTATGATACAGGCGACAAATGGTACCGATGCTTTTGTTCTTAATGTAGATACCCCAACAGGATTAGGAACATATACATTTGCCGATGCTGTGTGTAATTTTATTCAAGGTAATTCTTTTTATTCCTCAAGTTATTCTGATTTCACTAATAGTCCTGGAAATATAATAATCACTGAATTGAATCAAACCAATAGAACAATTAAAGGAACTTTTAATTTTATTGGAAAAACTGATACATTGACTCAATCAAAAACATTTACAGAAGGTGCCTTTTATTTACCATATTAATAAAAAACATCAAATAAAAAATTCAAAATCCGTCATTTTGACGGATTTTTTTATGGCATAATCATTGACTAAACAAGGTAGTAATCGATTATATTAGTTGCTATATCGATTTTATTAAAAATAGAATGTCATACATCGAATTTAATTCTTTAGTACAAAAAGATATTTTACATTTGTTCAAGATTTTACAATTTATTAACGTCAATTTGACTTACTCT
>JAYTNO010000045.1:0-5322 GCA_043748275.1 Flavobacterium sp.
ACGATAATCAATAGAAAACAAACTATTGTGATTAAAACTAAAAAAATTGAAAATGTGCTCATTGTTATTTATTATTTTGTTGTAAATTTTTTATATCCAAAATTCGGTCTGCAAAGAAACTACTTTTTTCTGGATATTTCAAAATTAATATTTGATAAGCTTGAATTGCTTTTTGATATTTTTTTTGTTCCAAATAAACTCTTGCCAAAGTCTCTGTCATTAATGAAGATGTGTCGGCTTTACTAGGCTCATAAAAAACACTTGGTATTGTGGTGTCATGTTTTACTGCAGGAATTTTAGGGCTAGTTTCGATAAACTTATCAATTAATTCATTTTTTTTTTGCTTCTCGAAGTGTTCTTCAGAAGGTAAATCTATTGTTGGTTTTGATTCTTCTCTTTCGATGGGTTTTAAAGCAGATAACTGCAACCATTCTTGAAATGAATGCTTTTCTGAATCTGAAAAAGCGAGAGGTTTTCCTAATTCGAGATTTTCTGAAACTATTTCTTCTGAAGACAAACCTTCTAAAGTTATATTTTCTATTGGATTTGTTTCTATAATTTGAATTTCTTCATCTACATTTTCTTCTTCAGAGATATTTTCAATTATTTCTTCTATAGTCTCATTTTCTTCAACTGGACTTGCGCTCGTAATTGTTGTTAGGATAGAATCTTCAACAGTATTTGGTTTCGATTCAAGAGAAGTTTCTTTATTTGTTTCTATTTTAGAATCTTCAATTGTAATTGTTTGACTTTCTTTAACTGGAATTTCAAGTAATTTAGACTCTTTTTCTTCAAATAAACCTTTGTTTATAGTAGAAAAAGTATCTGATGTTATAAAGTCAAACAATACACTTCTATCTGTTGTATGTGCAGCAGTAATTTTTAAAGCATAATTGTATTTGAAACTATTTTGATTGTATAACCCTTTCAAATATATTGCTCTAGCACTTTGAAAATATGGAAATTCTTGTACAATTTTCTCCAAATTAATACTTTGGATGTCGTTTATAGCATCCGGTTTATTAATAAGTGAGGTGTATTCAGTTACATTCAAAATGAAGTGTTGTTTTTATAGAGGAACAAATTAACTTTAAAAATTACCATTTTGCAAGAGATTCATTAAAAATGTCTTGTGTTATTCTTTCAAAAATTTCTTTTAATCCTTCCCTTAGTTGCGAACTTACTAATTGAGAATCGCCACTATAATTATAAAAAAAAGAGAATTTTTTTTCAAAATTATCTGTTTCTTTATTTTTGTTGGAAAATCTAACATTTACAGTAATAGTCAATCTATTCTGATCTGCTTTTTGATCTGCCGTTGCTGTTGTTGGACTTATTCTGTAATCTACAATTTCGCCTTCATATAATAAATCTCCACCAGAACTTACCAAATTCAAATTGGTTTGATTCTGAATTAGATTTTGCAATTCTTGTGTAAAAGTCCTTTCAATTCCAGGTTCAATTAAAGGAGCATTGTTCTGAAAATAATTTACTTGAAAAGTTTTTGCATCTATTTTACCAGTTCCTGTAAAATTATAAACAGAACAACTACTTAATAAAGAAATAAGAAGTAGAGCTAATATATAAGGTGTGTATTTCATTTTATTTAAAAGATTTCAAATATAGTATTTACAAATCAAATTGCTTTATTTTACGATATAAAGTTCTTTCTGAAATTCCAAGTTCATCAGCAGCAGCTTTTCGTTTGCCTTTATTTTTTTCTAATGATTTTTTAATCAATTCTATTTCTTTATCATCCAATCTTAGAGAATCTTCCTCTTCAACTGTTTCTGCAAAAAGATAATTTTGATCGTCTTCATCTTCAAAAAGATCGTCTTGATTTTTTGTAAAAACAGCATTTTTTGGTTCTTCTTCAAAAGTTATTTCACTTTCTGATTCTTTTGAACCATATATTTTTTGAATCAAATTGGTGTTGATTTCCTGAACTTTTGCAGAACCGTTTTTCATTAATTCTAGAGTCAGTTTCTTCAAATCATTCAAATCACTTTTCATATCAAAAAGAACTTTGTATAATATGTCTCTTTCGGTAGAAAAGTCACTATCTGATTTTTTCCCTACAACAGATGGTAAATTACTGCCTTCTTGAGGTAAGTATGATGCTAAAGTAGCTGCAGAAATATCTCTATTGGTTTCTAAAACCGAAATTTGTTCGGCTACATTTCGCAATTGACGAATATTTCCGCTCCAGCGAAATTTTTGTAAAATTTGAACACCATTATCATCAAGCTTTAAAGGAGGCATTTTATATTTATGAGCAAAATCTGCGGCAAATTTTCTGAATAATAAATGAATATCATCTTTTCTGTCACGCAATGGAGGTAATAAAATATCAACAGTACTCAATCTATAATATAAATCTTCACGGAATTTCCCTTTTTCGATAGCTTCAAACAAATTGACATTGGTAGCGGCCACAATACGCACATTTGTCTTTTGAACTTGTGACGAACCTACTTTTATAAATTCTCCGTTTTCTAATACACGAAGCAATCTGACTTGAGTTGTCAAAGGTAATTCGCCAACTTCGTCAAGAAAAATAGTTCCTCCATCAGCAACTTCAAAATAGCCTTCACGAGTTCCTGTTGCGCCAGTAAATGCTCCTTTTTCGTGTCCAAATAGTTCGCTATCTATTGTTCCTTCGGGAATGGCGCCACAGTTTACTGCAATATACTTTCCGTGTTTGCGATGTGAAAGCGAATGAATTATTTTAGGGATACTTTCTTTTCCAACGCCACTTTCTCCAACTACCAACACCGAAATGTCAGTAGGAGCAACCTGAATGGCTTTTTCGATTGCACGATTGAGTTTAGGATCGTTTCCTATAATCTCAAATCGTTGTTTTATTGATTGTACTGTTTCCATAGTCATTGCGAGGCACGAAGCAATCTCGTTTTTTTATTTTTAACCACAATTTACACAAATTTTCACAAATTAATTAAGTGCTGATTAACCTTTTATGAGTCAATGATTTGTTTTGAAAATTTACAATAATTCCAATAGGAGTATTTGCGAGTTTCATATAGTTTAATGTTCTTGAAAGATGGTCATTGGTTACTTCACTAACCGATTTTACCTCTAGTATAATATCTTCATAAACAACAAAATCTGCATAAAAATTATGAGGTAGAATAAATCCTTTATATTCCACATCATACTTTTGTTCTCTTACATAAGGAATATTATGATTTTTAAATTCAATTTCTAAAGCATCTTTATATACTATTTCCAATAAACCTGGGCCTAAAATTCGATGGACTTCCATACACAATCCTACAATAGTGTAGTTTTCATCTTTCTTATAATAATATTCATTGTCGTTACTCATAATTATGCATTTCTATTTGTGATAATTTGTGAAATTTGTGGTAAAAATTAGTTCATATCACTATACCCAACTGCTTCTCCAATCAAAGTACCACTTGTACAACTAGTAATTTTCACATTCACAAAATCGCCAATCTTGTAATTCTCTTTCGGAAAAACAACGGTTATACTTTGTGAATTTCTTCCAGAAAATTCCTCCTTCGATTTTTTTGACAGTTTTTCAACCAAAACTTCAACGGTTTTACCAATAAACTCTTCACTTCTTAACCAAGCGTGTTTTTGTTGTAAATCTACAATTTCTTGTAAACGTCTGGCTTTGGTTTCTTCTGGAACGTCGTCTTTCATTTTGCGTCCAGCCAATGTTCCTGGACGCTCTGAATAACTATACATATATCCAAAACTATATTTTACATATTCCATTAATGATAAAGTGTCTTGATGATCTTCTTCTGTTTCTGTCGGAAAACCAGCAATCATATCTTGACTAATAGAACTTTCTGGAATTATGGTTTTAATTTTATCAATCAAAGTCATATATTGTTCACGCGAATGCAAACGATTCATTTCTTTCAAAATTCGATTGCTTCCAGATTGAACCGGCAAGTGAATGTGCTTACAAATATTTGGGTATTTCGCAATAATATGCAACACACTTTCGTGCATATCTTGTGGGTTAGAGGTAGAAAAACGAATGCGCATATTAGGAAAACCAACAGCAACCATTTCCAGTAAATTTTCAAAATATACCGAAGTTGCCTTTTGCATTTCACTAGCATTAACAAAATCTTTTTTCAATCCGCCACCATACCAAAGATAGCTATCAACATTCTGACCCAAAAGCGTAATTTCCTTAAAACCTTTGTCCCACAAATCCTGAATTTCACTCATAATACTTTGTGGTTCACGACTTCTTTCACGTCCACGAGTAAAAGGAACTACACAAAACGTACACATATTATCACAACCACGAGTGATGGAAACCAAGGCTGTTATTCCGTTGCTCATCAATCGCACTGGCGAAATATCTCCATAAGTCTCTTCTTTCGATAAAATCACATTTATGGCATCGCGACCTGCTGAAACTTCGGCAAGTAAATTGGGTAAATCCTTGTAAGCATCTGGTCCAACAACCATATCTACGATTTTTTCTTCGTCCAGAAACTTCTCTTTCAAACGTTCTGCCATACAACCCAAAACCCCAACTTTCATATTCGGATTGATTCTTTTTACAGCATTGTATTTCTCTAAACGTTTTCTAATAGTTTGCTCTGCTTTGTCACGAATAGAACAAGTATTTACCAAAACCAAATCGGCTTCTTCCAATATTTGAGTAGTATTGTAGCCATTATTAGACAAGATGGAAGCCACAATTTCGCTATCAGAAAAATTCATAGCGCAACCATAACTTTCTATATAAAGTTTCTTCGTATTTTCTACTTTAGTATCAAGAACTAGACTTTGTCCTTGCAATTGTTCATCAATTTCCTTTTCCATAAAATAATCTTCGAGTTTCTCGGACTACAAAGATAATACTAAATTCTAAAATCTGACAAGATGGCAGATTATGTTTAACAATCTTTTATTAAGGAGCAAATGGTTTGGGATTTATCGGCAATCCATTTTCCTGCTTTCCGTTGCAATCTTTTTTTATTGCCTCGGGTTTAAACGAGGCAATAAAAATAGGATTTTCACTTCAATCAGGGCTAAAAGAGAAATTGTGTTTTGTGCTTGTTCGTTTTTATAATTAACTATAAATCAACAGTTAAACTTTGTTTTTTTAGAATTAATTTAGGTTGATACTATCTAAATTTCAAATCAAAAACTAAAAATCTAAAAAAAACTTCTACTTTTGCCCCACAAACAAAAAGTAAATGGCAAAGAATTTAGTAATAGTAGAGTCACCAGCAAAAGCAAAAACCATTGAGAAATTTCTTGGCGCAGACTACCAAGTTGAATCGAGTTATGGTCATATTGCCG
>JAYTNO010000046.1:0-13446 GCA_043748275.1 Flavobacterium sp.
CTTTTTTCCCGCAGAAAATCCTAAATATTCTTGCATAGTCGTGGTTCATAAACCAAGTACGGCAAACAATAACTATTATGGAGCCGATGTGGCTGGCCCAGTTTTCAAACGAATTGCTCAAAAGATTTTTACCGATGCGCCTTCGACAAATGAGATTAAAAACATAGACAGGAAGATACTAAAACAGGAAAATGATTATGACACTTATTTCGTAAAATCACAAAAACAGCCACTGTCAATTCCAAATGTTAAAGGGATGTCAGGAATGGATGCCGTTGCATTGTTAGGAAATCTTGGAGTAAAAGTAAAAACAATAGGCATTGGAAAAGTAAAAAAACAATCCATACAACCCGGAGAAAATTTAGCTAAAAACACAACTATTACCCTAGAATTATCTTGAAAAATCTAAAAGAGATATTGTATAAAGTCGCTATTGAAGCTGTAAAAGGTTCGACGGAAATTACTATCAATAAAATGGAATTTGATTCTAGAAATATTGAAGCAAAGGATGTTTTTGTGGCTATTCGCGGAACGATTTCTGACGGTCATGATTTTATTGAAAAGGCCGTTAATTTAGGTGCAATTGCCATTGTTTGCGAGACTTTTCCAGAGGTTCTAGCAAATGGAATTACATATATTCAAGTAAAAGACACCAATAAAGCTTTGGCATTTCTTGCGGCAAATTTTTACGGAAATCCGTCACATGAATTAAAATTAGTTGGAGTTACGGGTACCAATGGTAAAACAACAATTGCCTCTTTATTGTATCAATTATTCAAAAAGGCAGGTTTTAAAGTTGGCTTACTTTCTACTGTAAAAATAATGGTAGATGAAATAGAGTATAAAGCAACTCATACCACTCCAGATTCAATCACAATAAATTATTATTTGGCAGCTATGTTAGAAGCTGGAGTTGAATATTGTTTTATGGAAGTGAGTTCACACGGAATTCATCAAAAAAGAACAGAAGGATTATTTTTCACGGGAGGTATTTTTACAAATCTATCTCACGACCATTTAGATTATCATACCAGCTTTGCTGAATATAGAGATGTAAAAAAATCTTTTTTTGATAATCTTCCAAAATCTGCTTTTGCATTATCCAATATTGATGACAAAAACGGTTTGGTAATGTTGCAAAATACCAGTGCTAGAAAATTAACTTATGCCTTAAAATCATATTCAAATTATAAAGCTCAAATCCTAGAAAATCAATTATCAGGATTGTTATTGAAAATAAATGACAATGAAGTTTGGGTAAGATTAATTGGAACTTTCAATGCTTATAATCTATTAGCAATATATGGTACAGCAGTAGAATTAGGTATGGAAAGTCTAGAAGTATTGCGTATAATGTCAGAGTTGGAAAGCGTTTCTGGACGTTTTCAATATATTATTTCAAATGAAAATATTACTGCAATTGTAGATTATGCACACACACCAGATGCTTTAGATAATGTATTAAAAACAATTAACGACATCAGAACCAAAAATGAACAACTAATTACGGTTGTAGGTTGTGGTGGCGATCGTGATAAAACAAAACGGCCTATTATGGCCAATATCGCTTCCACTTTAAGTGATAAAGTCATCATTACTTCTGATAATCCTAGAACTGAAAATCCTTCTACGATTATTGCAGAAATGGAAGCTGGAGTTGAACCACAAAATTATAAAAAAACAATTTCTATTGAAGATAGAAAACAAGCTATAAAAACAGCTTGCCAATTGGCAAAACCAAATGATATTATTCTAATTGCTGGAAAAGGACACGAAACCTATCAAGAAATTCAAGGAGTGAAATATGATTTTGACGATATGCAAATTGTAAAAGAACTATTAGAACAACTCAACAAATAACTTATTAATCAACTCAAAAAAAAATATGTTATACTATTTATTTGAATATCTACATAAGGTTTTAAATATTCCAGGAACTGGAGTTTTTCAATATATAACTTTTAGGTCAGCTTTGGCAATATTGCTTTCGCTTTCATTGTCAACTATTTATGGTAAAAGAATTATTGCTTTTTTAAGAAATCAGCAAGTTGGTGAAACTGTAAGAGAATTGGGTTTAGCAGGCCAAAACGAAAAAGCAGGAACACCAACAATGGGAGGTTTAATCATCATTTTTGCAACATTAATCCCTGTTGTACTCTTAACAAAACTCAACAATATCTACATCATATTATTGGTGGTTACCACACTTTGGATGGGAACTATTGGATTTATAGATGATTATATAAAAATATTTAAAAAAGACAAACAAGGACTAAAAGGAGTTTTTAAGGTTTTTGGTCAAGTAGGATTAGGATTAATAGTTGGCTCGGTTTTGTATTTGCATCCTGGTGTAACCATTAGAAAAGACAAAGTAAAAACAGTAGAAATCAATCAAACTGAAAATGTAATATCTCAAGCTCCAATCGAAGAAAAATCAACCGCAACTACAATTCCATTTTTCAAAAATAATGAGTTTGATTATGCAGAATTAATTTCTTGGGCTGGTGAAGGTTATGAAAATTGGGCTTGGATTGTATTCATACCAATTGTGATTTTTATCATCACTGCAGTTTCAAACGGAGCAAACCTTACTGATGGTATTGATGGTTTAGCCGCAGGAACGTCTGCCATATCGGTTGTCGCACTTGGAATTTTTACTTTCGTTTCAGGGAATATTATTTTCTCAAGTTATTTAAATATTATGTACATCCCAAATTCGGGAGAAATGACTGTTTTCATCGCAGCATTTAGCGGAGCATTAATTGGGTTTTTATGGTATAATTCCTACCCAGCAACAGTTTTTATGGGAGATACAGGAAGTTTAACTATAGGTGGAATAATAGCAGTTTTAGCCATATCAGTCAGAAAAGAAATGCTTATTCCATTATTATGCGGAATTTTTCTAGTAGAAAATTTCTCAGTGGTGTTACAGGTTTCTTATTTCAAATACACTAAAAAGAGATTTGGTGAAGGAAGAAGAATTTTTCTAATGTCTCCTTTGCATCATCATTACCAAAAGAAAGGCTATCACGAAAGTAAAATTGTAACCCGTTTTTGGATTGTTGGAATATTATTAGCCATTCTTTCAATTGTGACTCTAAAATTAAGATAATGAAAAGGCTAGTGATACTTGGTGGTGGAGAAAGCGGTGTAGGTACAGCCATTCTAGGAAAACAAAAAGGGTATGAGGTTTTTGTTTCTGATTTTGGAAAAATAAAACCAAATTATAAAGAAGTTCTTACAATTAATGGAATCAAATGGGAAGAAGAAACCCATACCGAAAAAAAGATTTTAAATGCTGATGTGGTGATGAAAAGTCCTGGAATTCCAGATAAATCGCCAATTGTCAAAAAATTAAAAGAATTAAACATTCCAATAATTTCTGAAATTGAATTTGCAGCACCATTTACAAAAGCAAAAACAATAGGAATTACAGGAAGCAACGGGAAAACAACCACAACAATGTTAACCTATCATATTTTAAAATCAGCTGGATTAAATGTTGGTTTAGCAGGTAACATCGGAAAAAGTTTTGCGTGGCAAGTTGCCGAAGACAAGTATGATTATTATGTGCTTGAGTTGAGTAGTTTTCAATTAGATGGTATTATAAATTACAAACCAGAAATTGCAATTATAACAAACATAAGTCCGGATCATTTAGATCGATATGATTATAAATATGAAAATTACATTGCTTCAAAATTTAGAATAACAATGAACCAAACCAAGGATGATTTTCTCATCTATGATGCAGATGATGAAGCAATTGCAGAATGGTTACAAAACAATAAAACAAACGCCCAATTAATTCCTTTTTCGCTAACAAAAACATTCGAAAAAGGAGCATTTATAAAAGACAATAAAATGGAAGTAAACATCAACGAAGAAGAGTTCATCATGGAAACTGAATATATTGCGCTAGAAGGAAAGCACAATATGAAAAACGCAATGGCGGCAACCTCTGTAGCAAAATTGTTGCAAATTCGAAAGGCGACAATTAGAGAAAGTTTATCAAATTTTCAAGGTGTAGAACATCGTTTAGAGAAAGTTTTAAAAATTCAAAACGTACAATATATAAACGATTCAAAAGCAACCAATGTAAATGCAGCTTTTTTTGCTTTAGATAGTATGAATGTACCAACAGTTTGGATAGTTGGTGGTGTAGATAAAGGAAATGATTATAGCGAATTAATGTCGCTAGTTCACGAAAAAGTAAAAGCAATTGTTTGTCTTGGTGTAGATAACAAAAAGATTATTGATGCCTTTGGAAATGTTGTAGATATGATGATTGAAGTTGACAATATGAATGATGCTGTAAAAATGGCTCAAAGACTAGCAGAAAAAGGAGACGCAGTACTGTTATCTCCAGCATGTGCTAGTTTTGATTTGTTTGAAAACTATGAAGATAGAGGACGACAATTTAAAAACGCAGTTCAGAATTTATAATATAGAAATGTACAAATAAGAAGATTTATGAAACAACTAATTAACAACTTAAAAGGAGATAAAGTAATATGGTCATTCGTGGCTTTATTAGCTTTGTTTTCGTTTATGCCTGTTTTTAGTGCAAGTAGTAATCTTGCTTATATGGGTCACGGAACAGGAAATACGCTAGGTTATTTAGTAAAACATTTTGCTCACATTTGTATTGGTTTTGCCATTATTTATTGGATTCATAAAGTACCTTATCATTATTTCAGAGCCATTTCAAAAGTCATGTTGCCTGTTGTATGGTTGCTTTTGGGATATACTTTGGTAAAAGGAACCGTTATCGCTGGTGCCAATGCAAGTAGATGGATTCAAGTACCTTTTATAGGAATAACGTTTCAAACATCAACTTTAGCATTTATTGTTTTAATGGTTTTTGTTGCACGTTATCTTTCTAAAAAAAGAGAAACACCTATAACTTTAAAAAATTCTATTTGGGAACTTTGGACACCAGTTTTTATCACTTTAATGTTTATTTTACCAGCCAATTTTTCTACCGCAGCATTAATGTTTTCAATGGTTTTGATGTTGGTATTCATTGGTAAATATCCTTTAAAATATATCGGAGTCATTGTTGGTGTTGGAGTTTTGGCATTAATATTATTTGTACTATTAAGCAAAGCTTTTCCAGATTCTAAATTTTTTAGTAGAGTAAAAACTTGGGAAAGTAGAGTCGAAAATTTCACTACAAATAAAGCAGATGAAGATGATTACCAAATAGAAAAAGCCAAAATTGCAATTGCAACTGGAGGAGTTTATGGTTTAGGACCAGGAAAAAGTGTTCAGAAAAATTTTCTTCCTCAATCTTCTTCCGATTTTATTTATGCCATCATTGTAGAAGAATATGGGTTAATTGGCGGAATCGGTGTTTTAGTACTTTATCTATTGTTGTTTTTCAGATTCATTGTAGCAGCACATAAAGCCAATAGTCTTTTCGGAAAACTAGTGGTTGTTGGTTTAGGTTTCCCGATAGTTTTTCAAGCTTTAATAAATATGGCAGTTGCTGTAGAATTATTGCCAGTTACAGGACAAACGTTGCCCTTAATAAGTAGTGGCGGAAGTTCTATTTGGATGACGTGCATTGCTCTTGGAATTATTATAGGAGTGACCAAAAAAGAAGAAGAAGTGGCTGCAGAAAAAGACGAAAAAGCACAAAGAGAAGAAACATTAAGACGAATGATTGATGCTCAAATAATTCGCGAAGAAGCAGCCGAAGCGGAAATAAAAGCAGAAATTAAAGAAGAAAAATCATATTCAATTGAAGACAAAGCAAATCCTATGGATGCTGTTTTGAATAAAAAATAAATACTGAAATACTGAAATGAATTCAGTACAAGTTAATTCAGCATAAATGAAAAAATATAAATTCATATTAAGTGGTGGCGGAACCGGAGGACATATTTATCCTGCTGTTGCTATTGCTAATGAATTAAAAAATCGTTTTCCTGATGCCGAAATCCTATTTGTTGGTGCAAAAGACAAAATGGAAATGCAGAAAGTGCCTCAAGCAGGTTATAAAATAGAAGGACTTTGGATTGCAGGTTTGCAACGAAAATTGACCATGCAAAATGCAATGTTTCCTCTAAAATTAGTAAGTAGTTTGTGGAAATCAAGACAAATTGTAAAAAATTTCAAACCAGATGTGGTTATAGGTACAGGTGGTTTTGCTAGTGGTCCATTATTGCAAATTGCAAATAGTTTAAATATTCCAACAGTCATTCAGGAACAAAATTCGTATCCTGGTATTACAAATAAATTGTTGAGTAAAAAGGCAAATGCCATTTGTGTGGCTTATGATAATTTAGAACGATTTTTTCCGAAAGAGAAAATTATTTTCACAGGAAATCCGGTAAGACAAGATTTGCTTGATATAGAAAATAAAAAACAAGAAGGTATTTCGTATTTCAAATTAAATGCAAATAAAAAAATCCTTTTAATTCTTGGAGGAAGTTTAGGTGCAAGAAGAGTCAATCAATTAATTGAAAAAGAATTAGATTTTTTGTTGTCAACTGGAGTTCAGATTTATTGGCAATGTGGGAAATTATATTTTGAAGAGTATAAAAAATATAATGATAAAGAAAATGTACAAATAGTTTCGTTTATAGACAGAATGGATTTGATTTATGCCGCTACAGATTTTGTGATTTCGCGTGCTGGAGCATCATCAGTTTCAGAATTGTGTTTGGTTGGAAAACCTACCATTTTTATTCCTTCACCAAATGTGGCTGAAGACCATCAAACCAAAAATGCCAAAGCTATTGTTGATAAAAATGGTGCAATTCTTTTAAAAGAAAGTGAATTAAATGAGAAGTTCGAAAGCACTTTTTCAGATTTAATTTCAAATGAAAAGTTGCAAAAAGAATTAAGTCAAAACATAAAAAAATTAGCCAAACCAAGCGCAACAAAAGATATAGTTGAAGAAATAATAAAAATAGTCGAAAGCCGAAAGTCATAATGTCAAATGACATTAACAACTTTAAGACTTTCAAACTTTAAGAGTTGAAAAATGAATTTAAACCAAATACATAACGTCTATTTCATAGGAATTGGAGGCATCGGAATGAGTGCTTTGGCTCGTTATTTCCAAAACATTGGTAAAAATGTTTCTGGTTATGACAAAACGCCAACAATGCTCACCAATGAGTTAATTGCTGGCGGAATGAGTATTCATTTTGAAGATAATATTAATGCAATTCCTTCTGATTTTTATGTAGAAAATACTTTAGTAATTGTAACTCCTGCTGTTCCGGTAACACATTCAGAATGGAATTATTTCATAGAAAGAGAGTATGTGATTAAAAAACGTGCCGAAGTTTTGGGCTTAATTACAAAAGATACTTTTTGCTTTGCAGTTGCTGGCACACACGGAAAAACAACTACCTCAAGTATTTTAGGTCATATTTTATATGAAAGTGGTGTAGATGTAACTGCCTTTCTTGGCGGAATTGTTGAAAATTACCATTCTAATTTAATAGGAAGTGGCAAAACAGTAACGGTTGTTGAAGCTGACGAATTTGACCGTTCCTTTCTGCATTTACATCCCAATATTGCTTGTGTAACCTCTATGGATGCAGATCATCTAGATATTTATGGTGACGCATCGGCAATTGAAGAATCATTCAGAGAATTTGCCAATAAAGTTTCTGATAAAACAAAAATATTTGTCCCAAAAGGACTAGATTTAGAAGGATTGACTATTGCAATAAATGAAGAAGCAACCTTCAAAGCCTATAATATCAGAATAGAAAATAGCAGTTATGTTTTTGATGTACAAACACCTTCGGAAACTATAAAAAATATTGCCTTTGGTTTACCAGGTCATCATAATTTGATGAATGCTTTAATGGCTTTGGCTATGGCAAAAACATATGGTACTTCAACCGAATCTATAGTAAATGCTTTGTCAACATTCAAAGGTGTTCAAAGAAGATTTTCATATCAAATAAAATCTGAAAATCTCGTTTATATTGATGATTATGCTCATCATCCAACAGAAATAAATGCGGTGCATCAAGCAGTGAGAGAATTATATCCTAACCAAAAAATTCTGGCTGTTTTTCAGCCACATTTATTTAGTAGAACAAAAGATTTTGCAGATGATTTTGCCAAAAGTTTATCACAATTTGATGAAGTTTTGTTACTTGATATTTATCCAGCACGAGAATTACCAATAGAAGGAATTACATCAAGTTGGTTGTTATCTAAAGTAGAAAATATTAACAAGTGTTTAATATCCAAAAGTGATTTAATTCCAACAATTATTAAATCAAATGCTACAGTGATTGTTACCATTGGAGCAGGAGATATTGGTGAGTTAGTTCCTGCTATTAAAAAAGCACTATTATGAAATTTTTTAACTGGAATACTATAAGATTAGTACTAATGTTTGCGTTAGTATTATTTCTATATGCTTTTACAGCAAAGAAAAATGAAGCAAGAAAATTAACGAAATCTGTAGTAGTTTTCTTAGACGATAGCAATCCATTTATTAAGCAAGAAACGGTTAATAAATTGTTAATAGAAAATAAACAAGATGCCAAAAGCATTCAAAAAGTTGAACTAGATTTGAACAAATTGGAAAAATCAATCAATAAAAATGAAATGATTGAAAAATCAGAAGTTTTTGTAAGTATTGATGGGGTTTTGAAAGCGGTGATTAAACAAAAAACACCTATTGCAAGAGTGTTTGATGGTGATGGCTCTTTTTATATTGACTATCAGGGAAATATAATGCCATTATCAGATGAATTTACAGCTCGAGTTCCAATAATTTCGGGGGGAATTAACAAAGAAAATAAAGACGAATTAAACAAATTATTGCAATTTGTTTATGACGATGATTTTTTGAAAAAAAATATCATTGGTATACAGATTTTGCCAAATGGTAGTTTAATAATGGCGAGTAGAAATTTTAGTTATGAAATTGAATTTGGTAAAATTGTTAATACCGAAAGAAAATTTAACAACTATAAAGCCTTTTATCAAAAAGCTGTTTTAGATAGTTCGTTATACAATTACAAAAAAGTAAATCTGAAGTTTACACAACAAGTGGTGTGCACTAAATAATAGATTATGGAAAAAGAAAACATTGCAGTAGGTTTAGATATTGGTACTACCAAAATCGTTGCTATGATTGGCAGAAAAAACGAATATGGAAAGTTAGAAATTCTAGGAGTTGGAAAATCCAAAAGTCTTGGTGTAGCACGTGGTGTTGTAAATAATATTACACAAACAATTCAATCTATACAACAAGCTATTTTTGAAGCAGAAAATAATTCTGGATATAAAATCAAAGATGTAGTTGTAGGTATTGCGGGTCAACATATTCGTAGTATACAACATAGCGATTACATTAGTCGTGACAATCCAGAAGAAGTAATTGGCGGTAGAGATATTGATTTGTTAATTAATCAAGTACACAAATTGGCTATGTTGCCGGGTGAGGAAATTATTCACGTTTTGCCACAAGAATTCAAAATTGATGGACAATCTGACATCAAAGAACCAATTGGTATGTATGGCGGTCGTTTGGAAAGTAGTTTCCACGTTGTCGTTGGCCAAGCATCATCTATCAGAAATGTTGGAAGATGTATTCAGAGTTCTGGAATTGAATTATCAGGATTAACACTAGAACCATTAGCTTCTGCTGATGCAGTTTTAAGTCAAGAAGAAAAAGAAGCTGGAGTTGCATTAATTGATATTGGTGGTGGAACAACAGATTTGGCAATTTTCAAAGATGGTATTATTCGTCACACAGCAGTAATTCCTTTCGGTGGAAATGTGATTACGGATGATATTAAAGAAGGTTGTTCAATCATCGAAAAACAAGCAGAATTACTAAAAGTAAAATTTGGATCAGCTTGGCCAGGAGAAAATAAAGACAATGAAATTGTATCAATTCCAGGTTTAAGAGGAAGAGAACCAAAAGAAATTTCTTTAAAAAACCTTTCAAAAATAATTCACGCAAGAGTTGTTGAGATTGTTGAGCAAGTTTTTGCAGAAATTAAAGCTTATGGCCACGAAGATCCGCGCAAGAAATTAATTGCAGGAATTGTTTTAACAGGTGGAGGATCACAATTGAAACACATCAAACAATTGGTTGAATATATCACTGGTATGGATACGAGAATTGGATATCCAAACGAACATTTAGCAGGAAATTCTGATGAAGAAATATCAAGTCCATTATATGCAACAGCAGTAGGATTGGTAATGAATAGTATCGAAAACAAAACGCAAAGTGCAGTAAAATTTGAGACTACTATTGTTCCTGAAAAAGTAAGTCCGCCAATAGAAAGAACTTTTCAACCTTATGAAACAAAAGTTGAAAAAGTAGAAGAAAAGATTGAAGAAGAAAGGCAGGAATTGGTCGATGTTGATTCATCTTATACAAAAAACGAATCAACAGAAACAAAAATTAGAAGATCATTTTTTGACAAATATGTTGATAAAATCAAAGATTTTCTAGACAACGCAGAATAAAATTTCCGTTTAACGGATTCAAAACAAAACAAAACAAAAACTATATTTAACATTTTTTCTTACTCCTCAAATTTAGAGGAATACGAAAACGAAAAAAAACCAAAAATTATGACAAGCAACTCAGATTTTGGAAGTATTTCATTCGATTTACCAAAAAACCAATCCAATGTAATTAAAGTTATTGGTGTTGGTGGTGGTGGTAGTAATGCTATCAACCATATGTTTAAACAAGGAATCAAAGGTGTAGACTTTATCGTTTGTAACACCGATGCACAAGCTCTGCAAAATAGTTCGGTTCCTAACAAAATTCAATTAGGATTAAACCTAACAGAAGGTCTTGGTGCTGGAGCAAATCCAGAAGTAGGACAACAATCTGCAATCGAAAGTATTGCAGAAATTGAAAAAATGTTAGACTCAAATACCAAAATGGTTTTCATCACTGCAGGAATGGGTGGAGGTACAGGTACTGGTGCTGCGCCAGTTATTGCACAATTGGCAAAAGAGAGAGATATACTTACTGTAGGTATCGTTACTATTCCTTTTCAGTTTGAAGGAAAAGTTCGTTCTGACCAAGCATTATTAGGTGTAGAAAAACTAAGAAAACAAGTCGATTCATTAATTGTTATCAACAACAATAAACTAAGAGAAGTATACGGAAATTTAGGTTTCAAAGCTGGTTTCTCAAAAGCCGACGAAGTTTTAGCAACTGCATCTCGCGGAATTGCTGAAGTTATTACGCACCATTACACTCAAAACATCGATTTAAAAGATGCCAAAACCGTATTGTCAAACAGTGGAACCGCAATAATGGGTTCTGCTACTGCAATAGGTGATAATCGTGCAAAAGAAGCTATTATTTCAGCTTTGGATTCACCATTATTAAATGACAATAAAATTGCTGGTGCCAAAAACGTATTGTTGCTTATCGTTTCTGGTTCAAACGAAATTACAATTGATGAAATTGGTGAAATCAATGACCATATTCAAACCGAAGCTGGATTCAATGCCAATATAATAATGGGAGTTGGTGAAGACGAAGCACTTGGAGACTCTATTGCTGTAACGATTATCGCAACAGGTTTTAATGTAGAACAACAAAACGAAATCGTAAATACGGAAGTAAAAAAAATTATCCACTCACTTGATGGTGACCAAAAACTTGAGCGTGACTTAACAAATAAGCCTGTAGAGTCATTTCATTTTAGTCCAGATGTAGCTACAGAAACAAAAGCGGAAGCAAACGAAGAAAAAATCATCTTCGAATTAATTGAAGAAGAAGTTACAAATAATAACTTAATCAACGAATTTACAACTGTAAATGCACCAATATTAAACGAAAACGAATTAATCGAAATGACAAACTTCATCAAAAATCTTGATGTAACTTTCGAAATCGTTTCGCCAGAAAAACACTATTTTGATGTAAAAGAAATCAAAGTAATTGATCACGCAGAAGTTGTAGAAGAACAAGTAACTTTCTCTTTCGATTTGCCAATAAGCAAATCAGAACCAGAAATTGACGAAAACAAAATACTATTCGAACTTACAAACGAAACTAAAAACATCATTGTAAATCAACCCGTTCAAGTAGTTCCAATGACCGAATTAAACGAAAACGGAACTATCAGATATTCATTAGAAGAATATATGGAACTCGAAAACGATTTATTAAATTCAAAACCAGTGGCCAATATCGCTGCAGAACCAATAGCAGAAGAGCTTAACATCACAATGAAACAAGTAGAAGAAGTAACTTCAAACTTTTCATCAGCGTTCGAAGAAGTATCTCCTATGGAAATGTCAATCGAAGAAAGCCTAAAGATAAGAGCAGACGAGCGCAGAAGAAAACTAAAGGAATTCAATTACAAATTTCACAACAATCCATCTCGTATGGACGAATTTGAAAAAGAACCAGCATACAAAAGATTAGGAATTGATATCACAAGCACACCAACTGACAACAACAAGTCACGCACTTCGTTAGGAACAGACAGCAACAATGACAATCAATTACGATCAAACAATTCATTCCTACACGACAATGTTGACTAACCTACTCTAAGCAATATTGTTCTAAGTAACCCGAAAATTTCCTCAAGTTTTCGGGTTATTTTTTTAATAGTAAGTCAGAAAGCCAAAGAAAATTAGTTAAATTTGCAGTGCCCAAAATCCAGCTGTCCGTTACAAGCTTTTTCTATAAAATGAGTTTTTCTAAAAACCAGCAAGAGCTTCCGTTGGTCGCTTTGCTAGTTCAAGAAAAACAACATTTTCTACCAAAAAGGCTTTCCACTACCATCTGGGGCAAAAAAATATTTATATCCAAAAAATAGGAAACTATTTCACAATCTAAAACATAAAAAAATGAGTTTATCAGTAAAATTAATGGACGAAATAAAAACAGCAATGCGTGCCAAAGACGCCATAGCATTAGAAGCACTTCGCGCCATAAAATCTGAAATTCTATTAGCACAAACAGCATCAGGTGCAAAAGAAGAAATAACAGAAGAAGAAGAAATCAAATTATTGCAAAAACTTGTAAAAACAAGAAAAGATAGCGCCAAAATCTTTACAGAGCAAAACCGCTTAGACCTTGCAGAACCAGAGTTTGCACAAATAGCAGTAATCGAAAAATTCTTGCCAGCACAACTTAGCGAAGCAGAAGTAGAAGCTGTAATTTCAAAAATAATTGCAGAAACAGGAGCGACTGGAATTGCAGCAATGGGAAAAGTAATGGGATTAGCAGCAGCACAACTAGGAGGAACTGCAGAAGGAAAAACAATATCAACTATTGTAAAAAAATTATTGGTATAAAGAATTACGAGTTTCAAATTTCAAATTAAGATATTGTAATTTGAAATTCATAATTAGATTATGGCTTCGTAGTTCAACTGGATACCTGCCTGCCGGCAGGCAGGGAATATCAGATTTCAAAATGAGAATAGAGTATTTTGTATATGTTATAGAGAGTCAAATAGA
>JAYTNO010000047.1:0-13440 GCA_043748275.1 Flavobacterium sp.
GCAATTTGAGGTAAATGAGTTATAGAAAATATTTGCATCGATTGACTCATTTCTTTCATAATATCTCCCATTTTATTAGCAATTTCGCCAGAAACACCAGTGTCTATTTCATCAAAAATAAGAGTTGGTAATTTAGAATATTGTGCCAATATCGATTTTACAGCCAACATAATTCGAGACATTTCTCCTCCAGATGCCACTTTTTTGAGTAATCCAAATTCAGAACCTTTATTGGCCGAAAATAAAAATTGCAATTCGACTTTACCGTTTGTTAAAAACTCCTTTGATTCGTTCAATGTAATATTAAAACGAACATTGGGCATACCAAGAGATTCTAATATCGCAATTAATTTTGATGTTAAAACCGGTATTGCTTCTGCCCTATTTTTGTGAATTGTTATTGATAACTTATTTAAATTTTGTTCTGTTTCTAGTAGATTTTTTTCAATATTTTGAAGTTCGTTTTCTAGATTCAAAGCCGAAATAACTTTAGTATCCAACTCGTTTTTTATCTGAATTAATTCTTCTACACTCGAAACTTGATGCTTTTTTTGTAAACTATAAATCAATTGCAATTTTTGATTGACCAATTCAATTTGTTCTGGATCATTGATGAGATTTTCAGCTGCTTTATTCATTTCCAAAACAACGTCATCAAGTTCTATAGCCATACTATTGACACGTTCAAACAACAATTGAAAGGATTCAGAAAAAGGAACAATTTTTTGTAAAGCAATTTTAATTTCTTTAATATTTTGCAAAACACCAAATTGATCTTCATTGGCAATGGCTAGCGATTTACTAAGATTTTCTTTAATGATTTCAACATTAGTCAATTGATCTAAAGTTGATTCTAATTCTGATTGGTTTATTGTTTCTAAATTTGCCGTAAGCAATTCCTCTAATAAAAAAGTAGTATAATCTTGTTCTTTTGCTGCAGCTGCAATTTGCTCTTTAATTTGAGCAAGAGTTTTCTTTTGCTTTTTATAGTTTTTTAAATCGACACTATATTCTGAAAGAAGTACTTTATTGTTGGCAATAGCATCAATAATTTCAAATTGAAAATTTTCTTCAGATAATTCTCGTGTTTGATTTTGCGAATGAATATCAATTAAAAACAAACTCAAATCTTGCAATTCCTGAAGATTTACTGGTGTATCGTTGATAAAAGCTCTCGATTTTCCTGAAGGTAATATTTCTCTTCTAATGATGGTTTGGTCTTCATAATCCAAATCATTTGCTGTAAAAAAGGGTTGAAGATTGTAATTCGATAAATTAAAATGACCTTCTATAATGCATTTTTCTTCTTTGTTTTTTAAAGAAGTCAAGTCGGCTCTTTTTCCTAAAACCAATCCTAAAGCACCAAGCAAGATTGATTTTCCAGCACCAGTTTCACCAGTAATAATCGAAAATCCATTAGAAAAATCAATACTTAATTTTTCTATCAATGCAAAATTATTGATTGAAAGCGATGTAATCATTAAAGTGAGTTTGAAAAAGGAATTATTAAAACAACAATATAAAATTACATTTTAATTTCTGACCATTTAGCAGAATTCAAAGGTGATAAAGTATATAGAGCATCTATCAATCCAGCAACTTCAACTTGTGGTCCACCTGTAAATATTGAAATAATTTCGTCTGATTTCGCATCAAAAAACAATCTTGTTAAAAATGCATTTGGTCTAATTTCTTCAATTTCTTGAAGTCTTTTTACTGCTGCAATTAATTTTTCTTTTGCAGTTTTTAAATCTTTATGCATAATGTCTAAACCTTCAAAATGGTATTGATACATAGCATCTCTATAGGGACTAAAGGTATTTGACAACAAATCGTTGATTAAAAAATAACGGTTTTGTTTGCCATCGCCTTGATCCCAACCTTTTGAACCTCCAGTCAAAGCCACATTAGCAATTTCTTGAGCAGTATCATAATATTTTTTTCCTCCATCTGAAGCATATGTATCTCCATCCATACCTAAAATAATATAAGCATAAAACGAAACAACAGAAACTAAATTTGAATCATAAGAAGTGGGATTAAAAGTAAAATTCTGAAATTCAGTATATTCAAAACTAAAATCTTTATCATTATAATTAAAAACCGGAGAGGAATACGTTGAATTATAAATTGGTCTCGAAGATTGAATCTGAATCGTTCCCGAAAATTGATTGCCATTTATAGATGCAATATTGAGTACCATTGAACAATTTATTTTTTCGTTGCTCTTATAGGTTTGTGTGGTCCAAACGGTTTTATTAACAAAATCACTCAAGGATGTTTTTAATGTTTTGAATATTTGGGTATTGGTTCCTGCAACTTTATCTGCATTGACACTAACAGTACAATTTAATTCTTGTGCTTGCACTGAAATAAAAAGAAAGAAAACGATTATTGAAATTATTTTACGCATAATGTTGTATAATTTTATTGATGATATCTTTTGCAACTGCTTCTTTACTTTTTAAAGGCATAGCTTCAATGGAATTTGATTGATCAATAAATGTAATTTTATTGGTTGATTTTCCAAAACCAGCACCTTCATCTTGTAAAGAATTTAAAACTATCAAATCTAAGTTTTTTTTCTGAATTTTCAACTTGGCATTTTCAATTTCGTTTTCAGTTTCTAATGCAAAACCTATCAAAAACTGATTTTTCTTTATTTTACCTAATGAAGCAAGTATATCGTTGGTTTTTTCTAATTCAATCGAGAAACTAGCTTCTGATTTTTTTATTTTTTGTAAGGCTACATTTTTAGGTCTATAGTCAGCTACAGCAGCTGCAGCAACACAAACATCGACGGTATCAAAATACAAATGACAGCTATCATACATTTGTTGCGCCGAAACGACATGTATTATTTTGATAGAATCAAATTCAGGCTTTAAATGAGTTGGTCCAGAAATTAATATTACATCTGCTCCCAATTTTGCAGCACAATTAGCAATATCAAAACCCATTTTTCCAGAAGAATGATTACCAATAAAACGCACAGGATCAATAGCTTCATAGGTTGGTCCAGCGGTAATCATTATTTTTTTTCCTCGAAGTGGCAATTGTTTACTAATATCGGCTTCCAAAAAAGCAATAATATTTTCAGGTTCTGCCATTCTGCCTTCACCAGATAATCCACTGGCAAGTTCGCCAACTTCTGCAGGAATTATAACATTACCAAATTGATGTAAAGCTTTAAAACTGGCAATAGTTGATGGATGTTTGTACATATCCAAATCCATTGCTGGAGCAAAATACACAGGACATTTGGCCGATAAATAAGTAGCTATGAGTAAATTATCACAATTGCCATTGACCATTTTAGATAATGTATTGGCAGTTGCAGGAGCTATAACCATAAAATCAGCCCAAAGAGCCAATTCAACATGATTATTCCATTGAGCATTCTCATCGTCTTCATTATAAAAACTAGAATGAACAGGATTTTTAGAAAGTGTCGATAAAGTCAAAGGAGTGACAAAATCTTTAGAAGCAGGTGTCATAATTACTTGAACTTGTGCACCTGCTTTTATAAAAAGTCTAACTAATGTAGCTGTTTTATAAGCGGCAATTCCACCAGAAATTCCTAGTATAATTTTTTTTCCGCTTAAAACTGACATTATCTGTAATGATTTATTTAGAATCTGATCTGAAATAAATTTTCCCATCAAGCCATTCTTGAACAGCTAATGCATGAGATTTTGGCAATTTTTCGTAAAACTTAGAAACTTCAATTTGCTCTTTGTTTTCAAAAACTTCTTCTAAACTATCATTGTAAGTAGCAAATTCTTCTAATTTCTCAGTCAATTCTTTTTTGATTTCAGAATTGATTTGATTAGCTCTTTTAGCCATAATTGTTATAGCTTCATACACATTACCAGTTGGTTCTTCGATTACATTTTTGTTGTATGTAATTGTGTTTACTGGTGCATTCGTCTTTTTTAAATCCATTACTTTAATTTATTTAGGAAACTGTTGTAAATTCTTTTCAATTTTAGCAAACATTTGATTTGCCTTTTCTTTATAGGTGGTATTGGCATTAAATTTCATCAAATTTGTATGTGCAACAATAGCATTTTTTAAACGTTCTTCCATTTTAGAAGGAACACTATTTATTGCTAATTGGTAGGCAGAGTCAAATCTATAAAATAAAGCTTGTTCTTTATAAGGTGTTCCAGGATAATCAGAAATAAAATTATCTAAAGCTACCAGTGCCGATTTATAATCAGAAATGGTATGATATCCTTTGGCATTTTCATAGATCTTTTTCTCGATTTTATCAGTTAAGGTTTTCAATACCGTATTCGCTTCAGCAAGATATGTAGAATTTGGATATAAATCAATAAAATCCTGTAATTTTGTAATGGCTTTTGAAGTATCTGTTTGGTCTAAACTATATACAGGAGACAATTTAGAAAAACTTTTTGCACCTAGAAAAGCTGCTTCTTCTACTTTATCACTTTTAGGATAACTTGAAACAAAACTCTCAAATTGGTATCCAGATAAATAAAATTGATTTGTTTTATAATATGACTGTGCAAACATGTAAAACATTTTCTCAGCTTGAGGTTTTCCTCTATAGGCTGGAGCGATTTGTTCGAAAAGACGAATGGCTTTATTGTATTTTGCTTTCTCGTATTTTTGAGTAGCAAGATCAAATTTTACTCCAACATCTTCGTTTTTTAATGCTTTTTGATATTCACTACAAGAGCAAAAAAGGATGGTAATAAGTACTATTGATAAAAATTTCTTCATGAGTTGGATTCGATTTGTTGATTTATAAGGCTTTACTGCCCAAAAACCACCCGAAACTTCGGTGGCAAATTTAGTTATTAATTAGACACTACAAAATATTTTTTTGCATTATATTGAAAGTAACTTTTTAAAGATTCTTTTTTACAAATTGATGAATTCTAGTGGCTAAGTCTTCATCTGCATTTACTAAGGGTAATCGAACCGTGTTTTCAGACAAACCTAGAGTATTAAAGACTTCTTTAATTCCGGCTGGATTACCTTGTTCGAAAATTAAATCAATGCAATCGGCGATTTGATAATGTAATTTGTAAGCTTCATCAACTTTTCGTTGCAATCCCAATCGAATCATATCAGAAAATAATCTAGGAAACCCTTCGCCAATTACAGATATTACACCACTTCCTCCAGCTAAAACCATTGGTAAGGCTATCATATCATCTCCAGAAATCACTAAGAAATCCTTTGGTTTATTTTGAATAAGGCGCATAGCTTGAACAATATCACCAGCAGCTTCTTTGATGGCAATAATATTTTTAAAATCATTGGCTAAACGAATAACAGTTGTTGGCAACATATTGCTTGCAGTTCTTCCAGGTACATTGTATAAGATAATAGGAAGTGGAGATGCTAATGCAATTGCTTTAAAATGTTGATAAATTCCTTCTTGAGTTGGTTTGTTATAATAAGGTGATACAGAAAGAATTGCAGTAAATTTAGAAAAATCTCTAGTTTGTAACTCGGCTAGAATTTTTGCAGTGTTATTTCCTCCTACTCCAAGTACTAATGGTAATCTTCCGTTGTTGGCTTCAATCACAGTTTGTATCACTAATTCTTTTTCATCAAAAGTTAATACAGCATTTTCTGCAGTGGTTCCTAAAACCACAAGATATTCTATTCCATTTTCTATTTGATAAGAAACAATTTTTTTTAAAGCTTCTACATCTACAGAAAAATCCTTTTTAAAAGGCGTAACTAGTGCAACTCCAGTACCAATTAATGATTGCATATTATATTTTATTAAGTATTTTTAAATATTTGAATAATTCATCCATAAAAACTTTATAATTCTCGGCATTGGTTTGAATCATAAAATGGTTCAATTTTTTATCAACAGAGGCAAAACCTACTTTAAAACTTGCCTTTGATTGGTTGGTTACCAATAATAATGGAGGTTTTTCGGTATCATAATAATTGATAAGCAAATCAAATTTTTGAGCAATAAAATCTTTTACTTCAGATTTATCAAAAGTTGCTGTCCAACTTAAATCTTTATGACTGAAAGTGGGATAATCAAATTGTTCGTTTTTTTTAATTTTATTCTTAAAAACCAAAACTTTGATGTCTTTTTCTTGAATAGAATTGTTTACAAGTTCCTGTACCAAAGCTTCTCTTTCATAAAAATAAGTCTCATCAAAAATAATCCCAACAGTTTTTATTACATCTGTCGAAGGAATAAGTTTAACATTAGCTAAACTTTTCTTAACAATTTTTTTGGTAAAAAAATTCTTGATGTAATTTAAAAACATAGTACTTTTACTTGAATTACAAATTTAATCATTTCAATTGCATTTCAGATGGTAAATCTAAAAAACTATAACGTTGTACTAAAGTATTTTGTTTTAATCTTAACATTTATTTTTTGCATTTCGTGTCATCAACAAAAAATATATTTAACCAAAATTGAAGGAAAAGAAATTGGGATTACTTCAGATTACAAAGATGTTGCTGTTATTGAGGATTTTATAAAACCATATAGAGATAAAATTGATGCCGATTTGAATATTGTTTTGGCATATGCTCCAGAAACTTTAGATAAAACCGGACAATGGCAAACACCAATTGGTAATTTATTTGCGGATGTTATGGTTTTAAAAGGAAATAAAATCTTCAATTTAAGAGAGAAAAAATTAATTGATATCGGACTTTTTAATAATGGCGGCATTCGAACTATAATTCCAAAAGGACCAATTACCATTCGTACCGCTTATGAAATTATGCCTTTTGAAAACAATTTAGTAGTTATTGCTCTAAAAGGAGATCAAATAGTTGAGATGATTAATTATATTATTTCTGAAAAAAAACCACATCCACTAAATGGAATGACATTTACAATCAACAAAAACAATGAAGCAACATCAATACTTATTCAAGGTAAACCATTAGAAAAGGATAAGATTTATTATGTTGCTAGCAATGATTATTTGGCCAATGGAGGAGATAATATGGTTTTCTTTAAAAAAGGAAGTCAAAAATTTGATTTAGATTATAAATTACGCAATGTATTAATTGATTATTTTAAAGAAGTTGATACTGTAAAAGCGCCAACAGACAAACGAATTATAGTAGAATAATTGATTTTTTTTGAAAAAAAGCAATATGAAAAGAAGAGAATTTATTGAGAAAACAGCTGCTGGAACTGCTTTTGTTAGTTTAGGATTGTCGTTAAGTAGTTTTGAATCTGCAGCTACCAAGCATTTAACGATTTTGCATACTAACGATGTTCATAGTTATATTGACCCTTTTCCTCCTACCCATCCAAAAAATCCAAATATGGGTGGTGTTTCTAGAAGAGCAGCATTAATAGCATCTATTCGTAAAGAAAACCCCAATGTTTTATTGCTTGATGCAGGAGATATTTTTCAAGGAACACCGTACTTTAATTATTATGGTGGAGAAATTGAATTTAAATTGATGAGTATGATGCAATATGATTTATCAACAATGGGCAACCATGATTTTGATAATGGCATTGAAGGTTTTTATGCGCAATTGCCAAATGCAAAATTTGAATTTGTTTCTGCAAATTATGATTTCAAAAATACGGTATTAAATGGCTTGGTAAAACCCTATAAAATATTTCATAAAAAAGGAATTAAAGTGGGTGTTTTTGGTTTAGGAATTGAATTAGAAGGTTTGGTTGATAAAAAAAATTACAAAGAAACTATTTATAACAATCCGCTTGAATTGGCACAGGATATGTCTAGAATTCTTAAACAAGAAGAAAAGTGCGATTTGGTGATTTGCCTATCTCATCTTGGGTATCAATACAAAAATGAACCGGAAAAGATTTCAGATGTAAAATTAGCTACACTAACAAAAGATATTGATTTGATAATTGGTGGGCATACCCATACTTTTTTAGACAAACCAACTGTTTTAAAAAATAGTGAAGGAAATGACGTTTTAGTCAACCAAGTAGGCTGTTATGGCATTAATCTTGGTCGAATTGATTTTTATTTTGACACCAACAAAAACAAGATATCTAACGGAAAATCTATTGCTGTTTAAGTCTCAGAGTATTTTTTTGCTTTTTCTGATGCAATTACAAATTTGTAAAAAGTAAAAAAAGCAAAAGCATTTAACAATACAGATATAGGTCTAAAAACAGTAAACAAATCCTCTGATAAATAATATTTTTCAATAAATACTATAAACCGAAGTCCAATCATTAATAAAGTGCTAATCAATAACCAAGAATGTTCTCGGGTATTGTATTTTAAATAACTTGTTAATGAAATTCCTCCTAAAAACGAAATTAATAAACTCTGTAAGATAAGAATATTCAAATTCATATCAGATATTTCATTGGTTACTGAAATTAAATAAAAGAAAACCAATAAAAAAGGGAAAGTTCCAACCAATATTTGCAAATAATTTTTTTCTGAATGTAATTTTAATATCAAATAAATAGCAAGGATTCTTTGAATGATAAAAGTAATAATACCAATATAAAAAACATTTGGATTATTGATAGAGAAGAAAATATTTGAAATTAATAAAAAGAAAAGAATACCATAAAAAATTGGATTTCGTACACTAGATTTCATAGTATATAAAATCATTAGTACAATAATAGAAGCAATCCTAGAAAAAATAATTAAAGGTTGATACAATAGGTATTCTGAGATAATATCCAGAAAAGCTATAGCAAAATACACTATAATCAACGCATTGAACAATTTTTTATTATTTGAAGATTCCATTAATTATAAAATAATGTTTTATAAATGGCCATTTTTTTGTGAGTTTATAATATCTAAACGCCATTTTTTCTTTTCTTCCAAAAGCATGAATTGGCATTGAAAAAATTGCCCGAAAATAAATAACAACATTGCAATAGGTTGGAAAATAGTGTACGATAAATAAACAATTTTCATTACTAGAATAAATTGTGAACTTGCAAACATTAATGCACTAATTAATAAATAGGTATTAGATTTATTTGATTTCAGAATATAATTTCCTAGAGAATAACCTCCAAAAACAATTAATAATAATCCTTGTATTAAAAATAGATAAAAGCTATTACCTAAAAAGTGATAAGTTGAATTGACAACCAATAAAAAAATGAATAAAAAAGGTATGCATCCTATTAATAAAGGGAAATAGCCAGGAAATTTTAAGACTTTAAAAACAGTAATGAGTATTAGAATTCTATGGATAATATAAAATAATGTTCCTGCTAAGATATAATCAAAAGAATCAAAAATAAAACAAATATTGGCAGTCCAAACTAATACTAATGCTACACTATATAAAATATTGATTTTTTTTGACAAACAAATATACAAAGCAATCAGCAAAGGAATCAATAAAGGTTTTGAAAACAGTATAAGGGTAACATCTTTGTTAAACTCTGCAATCAATTCAATAATTCCAATAAAAAAGTATGCCAAAGTTAATGGTTTAACTAGCTTTTCTTTTGAAAGGTTATTATCATTCAGGGGCAATAATTCACTCATTCGATTTAATAAAACTGATGGTATTTTTTTCTAAAAATAATGCTAAAATACAATATTATTTAATTATTTCTTTTTTTATATCAAAAAAATACAATCTTGAACACTGATAAATTGCTATATTAACAATTTTTCAAATTCAGACTCAGTAAGTATTGTTATCTTCAATTGGTTAGCTTTTTCTAATTTTGCTGGACCCATATTTTCTCCAGCTACTACAAAATCGGTTTTAGCTGAAATAGAACTCCCAACTTTACCTCCATTATCTTCAATAGTTTTCTTTAATTCATCACGAGAAAAACGTTCAAAAACACCAGAAACTACAAAAGTTTTTCCTTCTAAAATAGTAGTGGCATTCGGGTTAATTTTCTCTATAATTTCAAATTGAATGCCATAAGATTTCAATCTGTCAATAATTGCTCTGTTTTCTTGATTTTCAAAAAATTCAATTACACTCTGAGCAATTCGTTCTCCAATTTCATCTACTAAAACCAAATCCAATAATGTAGCTTGACTTAAAGCATCAATATTTTTATAATACTTGACCAATTTTTTTGCAACGGTTTCACCAACAAATCGTATGCCTAATGCATATAAGACATTTTCAAAAGGAATCGCTTTAGATTTTTCGACACCATTGATTAAATTCTCAGCCGATTTTTGAGCCATTCGTTCTAATGGTAAAATTTGTTCGACTGTCAATTCATATAAATCGGCATAATTATGAACCAATCCATTGGCGTATAATAATGCAACTGTTTCTCCTCCTAAACCTTCTATGTCCATTGCTTTGCGGGAAATAAAATGTTGAATTCTACCAATAATTTGTGGCGGACAACCATAAAAATTAGGACAATAATGATTGGCTTCTCCTTCACTTCGTACCAAAAGGGTTTGACATTCGGGACAATGTGTGATGTAATTCGTTGGTAAAGTATGTACGGGACGTTTAGTCAAATCTACTGCAATAATTTTGGGAATTATTTCGCCACCTTTTTCAACAAAAACAGTGTCTCCAACACGAATGTCCAATTTTTCTATTTGGTCGGCATTGTGAAGCGAAGCACGTTTAACAATTGTTCCAGCTAATTGTACCGGCTCTAAATTAGCAACTGGTGTTATCGCTCCTGTTCGGCCTACTTGATAGGAAATCGAATTTAGTTTGGTCGAAACTTGTTCTGATTTGAATTTATAAGCAATTGCCCAACGTGGTGATTTGGCTGTAAATCCTAATTCTTCTTGATAATGAAAAGAATTGACTTTGATAACAACTCCATCGGTTTCATAAGGCAATTGTTGTCTGTGAGTATCCCAGTAATCAATATATTCAAATATTTCTTCTAAACTAGTTGTTAGTTTTGATTCTTTCGGAACTTTAAAACCCCATTTTCTTGCTGTTTCTAATCCTTCAAATTGAGAGTCAAAAGGTAAATTTGCGCCAATCAGAAAATACAACAGGCATTCTAATGGTCTTTTGGCAACCTCTGAACTGTCTTGCAATTTCAAACTTCCTGATGCTGTATTTCTCGGATTTGAATACGGAAGTTCTCCAATTTCTAGCAATTCTTGATTCATTTTTTCAAAACCAGCAAAAGGTAAAATGATTTCGCCACGAATATCAAATTTTTCAGGATAATTGCCTTTAATTTCTAACGGTATCGATTTGATTGTTTTGATATTATTGGTCACATCGTCTCCTTGAAAACCATCACCACGAGTTACTGCTCGCAGTAATTTTCCGTTTTCATATGTAATAGAAATCGAAGCACCATCATATTTTAATTCGCAAGTATAGGTCAAAGGAACGTTACCCAATACTTTCTGAATTCTATTTTCCCAATCAATAACATCTTCTTTTGAATAGGAATTATCTAACGAATACATTCTATAATCGTGAACCACCGTTTTAAAATTTTTGGTAATCATACCTCCAACTCTTTGTGTCGGAGAATTGGCATCAAAAAGATCAGGATGTTGAATTTCTAATTCTTGAAGTTGTTTTAATTTTAAATCAAATTCATAATCAGAGATGGTTGGTTGATCCAATACATAATAATTATGATTATGAAGATTCAATTCTTCTCGAAGGGATTGTATAGTTTGTTTGATATCCATAGAATATTAAAACGGTTATTTAGTATTTAAAAAATAGACTACTAAAATAACTATTTTATATTAACTTTTATCAAAATATTACGATTCTATAATTGTGTTAATCTGATTGTATAATTGTCCGTCGCTTAAAAAAGAGCCTTGCTGAATCAATTCAAAAACAGCAGTATTGCGGTCAGTAATAAATTCTTTTTTCCCCACTTTCATTTCAATTGTTTCGGTAAACATATTGTCGCTCAACCATTGCAAACCTTCTTTGGTTAAAAAATCTATTTCTGGAACCAATGATTTTAATACAATAGATTGAACGTTTGTATCAAAACAATGAAATAGAAAAATATGGTTTTTAGAAAAATGTTCCAAAAAAGTGGCTTTAGACAATACACCTTCCCAAACCAAATCCGAAAAAACATCCAATTCTTGTTCGGCTATTTCTGGTTTTTCTAATTTTATTGTATCCCATTCTGCTTTATCAATTGATTGGGTAGCTAGAAAATTGATAAATTCTGGATGTAATTCTTCGAATTGTTCTTTTGTTAATCTTGTGTATTTCATATCATTGCGAGGAACGAAGCAATCTCGTTCCAAATAATTAAAAGTTAATAAAGATGTGATTGCTCGGGTCAGCATCTTTTTAAGATGCGTTATACATTAATTAGGGAATCTGAAACGAGTTCAGATCAAACAAAAAAAATCCCGATTTTCATCGGGATTTGATTCAATAAGATGAAAAATTATGCTTTTTCAGCAACAATTTCATAAGGCAATTCAATGATTACATCTCTGTGTAAACGAACAGTGGCAGCATATTTACCAGTACGTTTAACAATTCCAGAAGTAATAAATTTACGATCTATTGCTTGCCCAGCTTTTTCTAAAGATTCAGCAATGTCGATGTTAGTGATAGAACCAAAAAGTTTTTCACCACCAGCTTTTGCATAAATTTTTATTTCGATAGCTTTTAAAGTTTCAGCCAATGCTTTTGCATCGTTTACTACTTTAGCTTCTTTATGAGCTTTTTGTTTTAAGTTTTCAGCTAATACTTTTTTCGCTGAAGGTGTAGCCAAATGAGCATGACCTTGAGGAATTAAAAAGTTACGACCGTAACCTGCTTTCACAGATACTACATCGTCTTTAAAGCCTAAATTCTGTACGTCTTTCTTTAATATAAGTTCCATAATTTTGCTTCTTTATTATTTTAGTAAATCAGCCACATATGGCATTAACGCTAAATGTCTTGCTCTTTTTACAGCTACAGACACTTTTCTTTGGTACTTTAATGAAGTTCCAGTCAAACGACGTGGTAAAATTTTACCTTGTTCGTTTACAAATTTCAATAAAAAGTCGGCATCTTTATAATCAATATATTTAATTCCTGACTTTTTAAAACGACAATACTTTTTAGTTTTGTTTGTCTCTATATTTAAAGGTGTAAGATATCTGATATCTCCATCTTTTTTACCTGAAGCGGATTGTTGTAAGTTTGCCATAATGATTATACTTTAGCTGCTTTTAGTTTTGCTCTTCTTCTTTCCGCCCAAGAGATTGCGTGTTTGTCTAGACTTACAGTCAAGAAACGCATGATTCTCTCATCACGTCTAAATTCAGTTTCAAAAGCAATAAGAACTTCTCCTGCTACTTTAAATTCGAATAAATGGTAAAAACCACTTTTCTTGTTTTGGATTTCGTAAGCCATCTTTTTCAGACCCCAATCCTCTTTTGATATCATTTCTGCTCCTCTGGACGTAAGAAATTCTTCGAATTTGCTCACTGTTTCCTTTACCTGAACATCAGATAAAACGGGATTTAAAATGAAAACAGTTTCATAATGATTCATAAA
>JAYTNO010000048.1:0-13418 GCA_043748275.1 Flavobacterium sp.
CCATCTATCCATCTATCCATCTATCCATCTATCCATCTATCCATCTATCCATCTATCCATCTATCCATCTATCATCTATTATCTAACCATCTATTATCTATTATCTAATCCTCTATTATCTATTATCTAATCCTCTATTATGCATACCATTCAATCAATTAATACTATTTTAAATTACTGTAAATTAAACAATTACAGCTTTTAATTATATAACATTTTACAGTTGCTATTATTTTAATTTTACAAAAGTATAAACATTAAAATCGTATTCTTATGAACACAAATGCAGCAACCAGCGTTAAAAACACCAACGCAAGCTCCTCAGTAAAAAGAGAAGAAAAACAGTCAAATGACAAAAAGGGAACGGCTACCCTACCATTGAAAAAAGAGGATCAAATGAAAGTGGACCACCAACAAACATGGGATCAGGACGATGTACTGGCGTCCAAACTTAATGCTAAAAGATAAAGAAACGAAAATGGAACAAAAAACAACAAGTATTTTTGATCAAAAAAATCAAAATACTGCAACACACCAAGAGGCAGCCGCACACCCTGATGTACAACCAAATAACAATAAAGATTGTCCTATCGATAATCCGAATGTTAGTGAAGGTGGAACTGGTAAAGCTTTACAGGTAAATGAAAATTCAAATCCGCCCAATACATCAGATGAAACGGGAAGAGAAACCACTCCAACTAGGGACACCTTGTATGATTCGGATAATGAAGGAAAAAATACTGATTTAGAAAGTAACAATTTGTATGTGGTAAACAATCACATTAAAAAATAATAAAGGAGTCAAACTACCACTAGCCATAAGGGTAATGCTGATTGTTTATGATGCCACCAAATTGTTTGCAACTACAAAAGCAAAAACCGTCTTTTACAAAGGCGGTTTTTTTTATTTAACACCACCTAAATAGGAATTAAAAATTAGGAATTAGGAATTAGGAATTAGGAATTTTAAATTATGAGTTATGAATTTTAAATTATGAATTTAAACTTTAAATTAATAGTACTTCCTTCTATTAACTATCCTCTATTATCTATCCTCTATTATCTAAACATCTATTATCTAATTATCTAATTTTCTAATTATCTAATTATCTAATTAATAACTCCTCTCGCCTATTGCCTAATGCCTAAAACCAAAAAAACACCCAACAAACGTCAGATGTTTTTAAAAAACGTACCGCAAAAGCACTTACGTCAGGACAACTTTACCCAGATAGAGGCTGGTGGCATATTGCTTTTCGTCTGTGGCGGCAAACATGGCATAGACATACACGTCGAGACCAGTCAAGTAGGTCGGCAACGTCATATTGGCGGTCACGTCTTTTCTTGCGGCAAGGTTTAGCGAGTAAAACCACGCTTTAGAAAGCGGTTCGTAGACGGCCACCACCAGTTGGTCGGTGTCGAGTGCTTGTCCTTGTCCGGAGTTGTCTACCCAGGTCAGGTCGATGCTGGTAGCGGCAGCTGGAGCTACGGTAGCGGTTTGCAACCCAATCAGGTCGCCTTTGCTAATCTGGATTTTGTCATACAACACCTCCATATTGGGTGCCACATAATTGAGCGCTTCTTTGAGGTGGTACGAAGTCGCTTGATTGTTGCGGGTTTTGTCGGTGGTGTTCCCGCCATAATACCGACTCAAGATCGGGTGAATCGGGGTCAGCAAGGTCGACACCGTGCTAAAACGCAACCGTTGCAGCATTTGTCCTTCTGAGGGAATTCTCCCCGACTTGCGAGGTAAACTACGCATCACATCTTGACCGCGCCAGCTCGAGCCGACTACCGATCCTACTTTGCCTGAAAAGGCACCTAAGATTCCTTTGTTATAGGTTCCCATAATTGTAAAGATTTAAAAATGGTGAATAAATAAATAGTGTTACTCTGGTTAAGCAACTAACTGATTACAAAGCTATCACAACACACAATACCAAGCAAGACTTGAAGCCGTTCTGACGGGTTTTGACTGGTTTTGACCGGTTTTGACTGGTCTTGACTGGTGTTGACCGTTATAATCGTGATTTTGAGGCTGTTGTTCGGGGTTTGTTCGGGGTTTGTTCGGAAACGCTTCGGCGAAACTATAGTTTCGTGGAACAAAGCCCGAAGGAAACCCGAAGAAAGGTGCTGTTGAAGGGGTTTGGTTTTGGAGTTGCCTTTGGATTATTTTGTGAATAACTATTTGGGTTTTGTTTTATTGTTTGGAGAAATTGGGTATATTTGAGAAACAATATCTAGTGCTGCACGTTAGGCAATGCTACTTTTTTTGGGAGTGATAGATCTGATGATATCACTAGTTTTTATAATTTAGCAGCAATAGATAGAGGACACTAACTAAAAATAAACATATGCGTAACAAATTAATTCTTATTTTTCTATTTATCAGTAACATCATAATTTGCCAAACTCCATACGAAAATGGTTTCTACAAAGGGTATAAACAAGGATTTTGTTACATTATTGGGCCAAGTTGTATTGAACCGATTCCGCCCATAGCGCCGATACCAAGAGTATCTGAATCTTTGGAACATTATATGGACGGTTATAATAGAGGCTTTAAAAGAGGTTTAGATGCTGGGCAAAAACAAAAACCGAGTTATACCGAAAAAGAAAACGAAAACACAGACAATATACGTTATCAAACATCGGCAAGTAAATTTGTTGAGGATAAAATGTTTAAAATAGATTATAATGATGTGGTTGCAATCGCACAAGTTTTACGCGAGATGAAAGCAAAGGCATTTGAATATTATAATAATGCACAATATAATGAAAGCATAGAAGTCTGTTTACAAGGAATAAAAATTAATTACAAAGACAGCGAATTTCTTATGCTTGCAGGATCTAATTATGAAAAATTAGGAGATATTGCTAGTGCAATAAAATACTTGCAGTCTGCCTACAGATTTGACCCAAGCCCAAATTTAAAATATAAGATTGAAATGTTGAAAAATTAGCGACAGTAAGTTATCAAACCATATTCAATATTATAAATAATGAGAGATTATAAAACCGCACAAATAGTAAAATTTACCGAACAGCAATTTGACAATGAAGTTAAAAATTACACTTTTAACTTTACTTTGAATACCAAAATTGAGGGTATCGAAGAATTGTGTTTTAGAGCAAAAATAATTGATATTGAATTATCAGAAAATAAGATGCCATTTAATTTTGTAGTAATAATTAATGGAGAATCTGAAAAGAAGGATATTAATATTCTAAATATTTCTGAAATGCTTTTCATTAACTAAATAATGACAAGCTACTGGTGGTAACAGCCGTTTGGCAAGATTACGAATTTTGTGGTCAATTGACGCTCAAGTTTTGCAAGAAATATTATCTTATTTTGAAATAAACGGTTACGAAGTTAGCAACCTCGCCAAGCGGAAGAACGTTGACGTTACTTTTTGATTATTTTGTGAATAAGTTATTGGGGTTTGTTTTTTTTGTTAGGAGAAAAGAGTATATTTGAGAAAGGATAACTTGTGTTGTTTGTTAATGAAAGTGGACCTGTTTGATAGTGATAAGTCTAAAATAATCATACATAAATATAAGTTAGTAACTATACCATAAAAAAGTGTATAAATTCAACATTAAATAAAGAATTATGTATAGAGGTTTTAATTTAATAATTCCTAGTGATTTGAATAGATCATCGCTAGAAACAGGCAGAAATGTAAAAAAGATCACTAACGATAGCGTAAAGAAATCTTTAGATAAATTTTTATTAAATAATGGCACTCTTGATGGAAGCAAAATTATGGAAGAATGGTTTCCAGAAATTAAATCGCACATATTTCTTTCACATTCACACCAAGATGAAGAAAAAGCTTTAATTATTGCTGGTATGCTATATGAAGAATTTAAAATATGGACATTTATTGATTCAACAGTTTGGGGATATTCCAATGACTTGCTAAGAAAAATAGATGACATATATTGTATGAATAGTGATGGTTTAAATTATAATTATGATAAAAGAAATTACTCAACAGCTCATGTAAATTTAATGTTATCTACAGCTCTAAATAAAATGATAGATAGTAGTGAATGTTTATTTTTTTTAAATAGCCCAAATTCCATTACAACTTCAACTGAAATTAGTCAAAAAACTAATTCTCCTTGGATTTTTTCTGAAATTGCAACAACAAAAATTATTCGAAAACAAACACCACAAAGACTAAAAAGAGAAACAAGACTTTTTTCTACTGAAGATGTAAAGATGATGAACGAAAGTGCATTAATTAAATTAAATATTGAATATGATTTAGAACTTTCACATTTAACAACATTAAACGCTATAGATATAGTAAAATGGTACACAACTTCTGCAAATTCACCTGAACAAGCTCTTGATAACTTATATAAACAGAATCCTATAAATCAAAAATTCTTAATATAATGTCAGATAACAAATTAAAACATTTAGAATTTATTCACAACACAATAAATAGAATGAGCACAAACTCATTTATTGTTAAAGGTTGGGCTATTACTCTTATTTCTGCACTTTTTGTTCTAGCGCAAAAAGATTCAAATACAACATATGCAATACTTACATATTTTGCTATACCAATATTTTGGTACTTAAATGCTTTTTTTCTTTTACAAGAAAGGCGGTATAGAAGTTTGTACGATGATGTTAGGCTAAAAGATGAGGACTCTATAGACTTTTCAATGGATGCAAAAGGCTATAATACAGGACGAAACACAATAAAAGAATGTTTAAAATCAAAAACAATATGGCCAATTTACTGTCTAATGTTACTTATTCCATTAGGTATATTTTTATGTGGAAATTTAAGCTAATACTAACGCTAACAACCGTTTGGCAATATGGCAGGCTTTAGGTTTAATTTGAAGTTAGTTTTGAATATCAAAAATCAGTATATAACCATAAGTTTAGTTTACATAAATAAGCTAAATAACCAAGTTGGAAAACGTTGGTATAAATAACAAAAAAACCATAAATAATGAATATTGACGCATCAAAAACAATATCTTTTTTATTTTCTTTATTTGCTATCATATTGTCAATAACAACAATTTTTATGACGCGGAAAAACCTAAAAAAACAGCTTCGCCTAAATAAACTTGAAGAAATATTAGAACTCGTTTACTTTCTTAATGGTTATTATCATAGATTATTTATGCTATTTATTGATACAGAAAAATTAAAAAATTTAACTTCAAAAGGAGAAGATATTCCTGAATACTTAAAAGAACTACCAAATTATCGTCAAGGATTTATTGAAACAATTGATAAAGAAACTGTTATAAATAAAATTTCAAGATTAAATATCTTATCAAATGCTTATCTTCCAAATTCAAAAAATTTAAAAAATAGAATTCATTCAATTTCCAACATTTATTACAATATGTATATTTACGTCTTTACTAGTGGAGAAACTCCAAGAAAAGAAGTAAATGCAATAATTCCTAAACGTGGACAAGCGGAAAGGTTTATTAAAAAAATTGAAGAGGATTTAATAAAAGAAATGAATTTAGGATATAAAAGCAATGATAAAAAATCGCAAGAAAATTATTTTAATACTCAATTTCTTAAAGATTTAGAGAGTAAATAGAAGTGACTTCTTCCAATAGCCGTATCACAGAATTAAGGGTTTTGGGATTTATCAAAACTGGTAATTTTTGAAACTAAATTTTGTCCGTATTTGAAATTAAAAGTTTTGAAAATCAGAAACTTCGTTATGTAGCAACACTTTAGTAGCAAGATTGCCTAAAAACCGCATAAAAAAAGAGTTCCGAAGAAAATTATGAAACAATTTGAACGCTCAATAAAAAAAGCATTTGATAAAAAATCAGGAGAAATTTTAGAAGCTGATGATATATTTAAAGCTGGAAAAGAAGCATTTGATGTAAGAACACAATTTCACACAGATCAAATAGAATTATATTGTCTTGAATGCTTTCAAAAATTAAACGTTTCAACGAGTAAATATGATAGGTTACATTTTAAACACGAACCTAATGCAGAATTTTGTGAATTAAAAGACGGCAATTTATCACCCGAAGATAATAACACTTTTAGTAACATATTATTTGCAAAAGAAAGTCAAAGGCATATAGATTTGAAGAATAGAATTGGTAATAGTTTATTAAAGCTTAATGGAATTGATAAAACCTCTATTTCAATAGATAATCATTTCATAATAAAAGGAAACGAAAAAAGAAAACCAGATGTTTATTGTAAGTATTTAGACAAAGAAATTGTTTTTGAAATACAACTTTCAAAATTATCATTACGTTATATTTTAAGTAGATATAATTTCTACAAGAAAAATGGCATTTATCTAATTTGGATTTTAGATAATTTTGATATTCATAATCAAGGTCAATTAGAAAGAGATATAAAATATTTAGTAAAACACGAAAATTTCTTTCATCTAGACGAAACTTCAAATGATTTTAAGCTAATTTGTCAATATAAACACCCTTTTTTAACAGATAGAAATCAAATTCACACAAAATGGGTTGACAAATCTGTTTCATTAAACCAAATTAAATTTGATGATATTAATTTTCAAGTTTATTATTTTGATTTAATAAATAATTTGACAAAAATTGAAAATGAAAAAAATACTAAACTCGAAAAAATTGAAAATGAAAAAAAGTTACAAATTGAAAAACAAAAACTTTCTGATGCAATTTTTTATTCCGATAATATAATTGAAAAAATAAAAGACCGTAAAAAAAGAGAAGTATATTATTACAATGACATTATTCAATTAATTGAAGGACTTAATGAATTTCAATTAGAAATATTCAACAATAAACTTAATATCATAAAGAGAGATAAAGAAAAAAAGCCAGCTCTAAATCAATGGATTTCAGAAGTAAATAATGATTATAATTCATTTATCAATTTCATAATAAATTGTCAAAAAATCAAAATAGATATAAATCAAAGTGTATTTGAAAATAAGACAGTTTTCCAAGAAATTTACGAAAACGTAAATATTCATAAAGCTTTACCGGTTGAAGGAATATTAAAGAGAGGTTATAAAATAACTACACAAGATGACGAGTATTTACTAAATTTAGCAAAAAGAGATTCAGAAATATTCGATAAGATTTTACTTTATTCTTTTATTAAAAAATTAAAAAATATTAATCTAATTGAAAGTGTAAAAGAACATTTCAAACTTATTTGGATAATTGAAAGTGCAAAACTAAAAAAGATAGTTGGTTATAAATACAAATCAACGGAATGGATTGCATTTGCTAATAATGCAATCCATAATTATTCCGAATATTGGGAATATGTAGAATTAGCATTTAAACGATATGAACTTTGGGACTTACTAATTCAAAAAGACGAAAAAAAGAAAACGTTTCAAAACAAACTACAGGAACTCTATAATAATTTTCCAAATCAAAAATTTGACTTTGAAGAAGTTTTTAAAGACCTTTATCCTGATTTAATAACGGATGAAATACAATAAAACTTTCTAGTAACAGCTCCTATAACGGATTTACTTTGTCCGTTCGCTTTCACTCGAGTGGCAATTCTGTAAAATGTTACTTAAAAAGGTTTTAGAGTGCTGTTGTTTTGATGCTACCTCTCGATTGATATGTTTATAAGTAATTGCGGTTTGGGGTATTGTATGAAGAAATTAAGTATATTTGAGAAACGATAAATAATACTATTTGATAGAAAAACGGCCTTGTTTTTTGGGATAGTAGGGATGATAAAGAAAGTTGTATACAATTGTTTGGCGATGATTTGAGGGAAAAAATAATGACACAAATATGGAGTTTAAAAAATATCATTCAATTGAAAATTCATATCAAAAAGATTTTATTGAAACAATAATAGAACAAGGATTTTCTGATCTTGAATATATCGTTCAAGAAAAAGTGCACGGAGCAAACTTGAGCTTTATTTGTGATGGTGAAATTATTTTGTCAGCAAAAAGAACAGCATTAATAATTGAAAGCGACAATTTTTATAATTTTTCTAATGTTCTAGAAAAATATAAAAAAAATATTTTTAGTTTACATCAAGAGTTATTTGAAAAGTATACTGCTACATCAATAACAATTTTTGGAGAACTTTATGGTGGCGGATATCCACATAATGATGTTTTGATTGATGAAAGTGCTACATTAATTCAAAGAGGAATATATTACAATCCATCAAATGATTTTTATGCATTTGATATAATGATAAATAACGATTATTATTTAAATGTAGACCTCATTTGTGAACTTTTTGAAAAATATAATTTTAATTACGCAAAAACAATTTTCAGAGGAAACTTAAATGAATGTTTAGAGTTTCCAAATAATTTTAAAACAAAAATTCCTAATTCATTAAACTTACCAGAAATTGAAGGTAATATATCTGAAGGAACAGTTATTAGAACCCAAAAACCCGAATATTTAAAAAATGGTTCAAGAGTTTTAATCAAAAATAAAAACGAAAAATGGGCTGAAAACAATAATTATATTGATACAGCAATTCTAAATAAAATAATTCGAGATGAAGAAGAAGAATTAAGTGAAGAAGCGCGTTTACTTTGTGAGGAAATTTATAAATATATTACCGTTAATAGATTGTTGAATTTAATTAGCAAAATAGGAGAAATTAATCCTAAAAAAGATTTAGGAAAAATTCTAGGCTTATTTTGCAAAGATACATTAGATGATTTTTTAAAAATGAATAAAGTACAGTATGATGCTTTGGAAAAATTTGAAAGTAAGAAAGTAAATAAATTTCTAAATAAACATGCAACTGAAATGATAACGGAATATTTTAAATAAAAAACATTGCACAAAAGCGTCTTAGCCCAATAAAGATTTAAGTAAACTTTAAAATTGTATCAAATCTCTAAAGTCTTTACAAAACCAAAAGGTGCACCCTAATACCACCCACTCGATCACCAACAAGCCAATCGTTTTGTTTCCTACGCTAATAACCAAAAAAACCTATGCGAATGCAACAAAATTGTTATATTTACCCTACCAATTTTTGACACCACCCAAATGACTTTAGAACAATACATTGACAATATCAACCGACGATACAAACTTGGGAATGCGACGGAACATACTTTTCGTGGCGATTTGCAACAACTCATAGAAAGTTTGGTTCCTGAAATTAGAGCCACCAACGAACCCAAAAGACAGTCTTGTGGTGCGCCTGATTATATACTGACTAAAAAAGACATCCCTGTAGGTTTTATTGAAGCCAAAGATATTGGCGACAAAGATTTATCGGGTGCAAAGAAAACGGGAAACAAAGAACAATTTGACCGGTACAAAAACTCTTTGAACAACTTACTTTTTACCGATTATTTAGAGTTTCATCTTTACATTGATGGCCTCTTTATGACCAAAATTGCCATTGCTGAAGTGCAAAATGGGTCTATAATTGCGTTGCCAAACAACTTTGCCAATTTCACCCATTTGCTGAAAGACTTTTGTTCGCACATTGGGCAAACCATCAAAAGCTCTAAAAAACTAGCTGAAATGATGGCAGGCAAAGCCCGACTGCTTTCGGATGTGATTGAACAAGCGTTGACCAGTGATGAGTCGCACAACGAAGACAGTACTTTGAAAGACCAAATGAACGCTTTCAAAGAAATCTTAATTCACGACATTACTCCCAAAGGTTTTGCTGATGTGTATGCGCAAACCATTGCATACGGGATGTTTGCCGCTCGTTTGCATGACCCTACTTTACCCACTTTTAGCCGACAAGAAGCCGCGGAATTAATTCCGAAGTCCAATCCCTTTTTGCGAAAACTATTTGGGTATATCGCCGGACCCGATATTGACGACCGTATCAAATGGATCGTAGACTCTTTAATCGAAATATTCTTGGCGTGTAATGTGGCCGAAATCTTGAAAAACTACGGAAAGGCAACGAAAATGGAAGACCCTATTATCCATTTTTATGAAACCTTTTTGAGTGAATACGACCCAAAACTCCGCAAAGCGCGTGGCGTTTGGTACACACCAAAACCAGTGGTCAATTTTATCGTGCGTGCGGTAGATGATATCTTGAAAACCGAATTCGATTTGCCACAAGGTTTGGCTGACAATAGCAAAACCAAAATAAAAGTCAATCTTCAAGCCACTGATAGAAGATTTAAAAACAATATTGTAACCGTTGAGGAAGAAGTACACAAAGTGCAAATTCTCGACCCAGCCACAGGAACAGGAACCTTTCTTGCCGAAGTGGTCAAGCACATACAAGGAAAATTCAAAGGACAACAAGGCGTTTGGAGCAATTATGTAGAAACGCATTTGTTGCCACGATTGAATGGGTTTGAGCTGCTGATGGCGAGTTATGCCATGGCACACTTGCAAATGGATTTATTGCTGACGGAAACGGGTTTTAAACCCACCAAAGAGCAACGACTAAAAATATATTTGACCAACAGTTTAGAAGAAAGCCATCCCGACACAGGCACCTTGTTTGCCAACTGGTTGAGTAGCGAAGCCAACGAAGCCAATTACATCAAACGTGACACACCTGTGATGTGTATTGTGGGGAATCCGCCGTATAGTGGAATTTCATCAAATAATGGCGAATGGATAACGAAATTAATAGATGATTACAAATATGTGGATGGTGTAAATTTTAATGAACGTAAACATTGGTTAAATGACGATTATGTAAAGTTTATACGATTTGGTCAACATTTCATTGAGAAAAATGGTAGCGGTGTTTTGGCATTCATTAACCCACACGGGTTTTTAGACAATCCAACTTTTCGAGGCATGCGTTGGAACTTATTAAAAACGTATGATAAAATTTATACCATAGATTTACATGGAAATTCTAAAAAGAAAGAAACAGCGCCTGATGGTTCAGCAGATGTAAATGTTTTTGACATTCAACAAGGTGTTTCCATCAATATTTTTGTAAAAACAGGAAAGAAAAAAACCAATGAATTGGGACAAATTTTTCATTATGATTTGTTTGGTAAGCGAGAATTGAAATATGATTTTTTAATTGAAAATTCTTTAAAAACTATTGATTTTAAAGAATTAAACCCTAATAAACCAAATTATTTTTTTATTCCGAGAAATGATGATGGAAGAATTGAATATGAGAATGGGTTTTCAGTAAATAAATTATTTACTCTTAATAATACCGGAATTGTAACAGGAATTGATAGACTCTCAATATTTCCATCGATAATCGAACTAAAAAATACAATTGAAACAATTTTATCAATTGAAAGTCCATTTGAACAATATCAAATTAAAGATTCAAGAAGAACAACAAAAGAAGGTAGAATTGAAGATTTAAGAAATACTTATAAAAAAGGTATTATTCCAATTAACTATAGACCATTTGATATTCAATTTACATTACCATTTGACAAAAATGAATTTTGGATAAATTCTCCAAGAAATGAAGTAATGAAACATTTTTTAAAAGGAGATAATATTGGATTAATTACAGCAAAACAATCCACTGAAAAGGATTGGTCAATTATTCAAGTAACTAAAAATATTATTGATAATAGATGTCAATTTAGTTATAAAGGAATTCCTTCAATTTTCCCACTATACCTCTACCCCGAAACTAACGGACAACTTTCAACCGATTTAAACACCGAAAGAGTCCCTAACTTAAATGCTGAAATTGTCAACAAAATAGCAACGGCATTACAACAAAAATTTACCAACGAGAAAGACACCACCAAAGACACGTTTGCTCCCATTGATATCCTCGATTATATTTATGCGGTTTTGCATTCGCCAACGTACCGAGAGAAATACAAGGAGTTTTTAAAGATTGATTTCCCTAAAATACCCTATCCCAAAGACACCACAACCTTTTGGGAGTTGGTTGCCTTGGGTTCACAAATCAGGCAAATCCATTTGCTGGAAAGTCCTATTGTTGACGAGTACCTCACGGAATTTAATATTGACGGAGACTGTATTGTGAGTAAACCGCACTACAAAGAAAGGTATTTGGTGGTGGAGCAGAACACCATCACGCACAATGACCCACCTTATCCTATGGGAAGGGTGTATATCAACGATACGCAGTATTTTGATCATGTTCCCGAAGTGGCTTGGAACTTTTATATTGGTGGTTATCAACCGGCACAAAAATGGCTCAAAGACCGTAAAGACCGTAAACTGGAATTTGATGATATTGCCCATTATCAAAAAATCATTGTTGCCTTATTTGAAACCGACAGGTTGATGAAGGCCATTGATGCTATTGCGATAGAATAGGTATGAGTAAGTCAACTTTAGACGCACGGATTTACAATCCGTACCCATAAACAATTGTTTTCCCTTACTGGCTATATTTGATAGTTGTAATCACGCTGCAAAGCCATCGTATCTTTAAGTTAAAATTGGGTATAGTACTACCAAGACGGAACCTAAAAAAGCAACATAATTTAGTTTACCTTACTCACACAAATTACAATACCATAAAAGCTAGGTATAAACTTTTTAAACAAGAAAAAACATATTTTTCTATTTGACTACTAGTACATAAATCAAATTATTTTATTGGGCATTATTTTGTAAAAATTTCAAGTGACAAAGATGCTAAAAGGCATAATGGCATTATTATATAATAAAATCAGTTTAAACCTTGATTTATGTCATTAAATAGGTACTTGTATAGTTTTTATATATTCCTTTATTGAAAAAATAGTCTTGTGATTGCCTAACTTTGAAAAAAATAGGAATACAAAACCTACAATTATATATATTATGAAAACCAAACTACTTTTTTTCTTACTCTTTGCCAACAGTATTTATGGACACATTATTGACAATGAAAATCAAGTATTGAGACATTGGAAAATAGAAAGTCAAAATACATCTATTGATGGTTCCTTTTCAATGTATAAAAATGGAAACGTATATATTGAAGATGCCAATAATGTACTTTTAAATTTTCCAGTATCCTCATTTTCGTTAGAAGATCAAAATTTTATAAAGCTCAAAATTGAAGAAGTAAAAGCAATTAATACGCTGGTAATTGATAAAAATAACTTTAAAAACGAATCAGATTTATATTTAAAATTTGGACTTGTAGCTTGTTTTTTAATCCTCTTGAGTTTTTTATTATTCAAATATAATTCTAGAAAAAATGGGTACTATTTAATTCCGATAGTATGCTTAGGTTCTTTATTTACCTTATTTAGTTTTGCAAAAAAAGCGCTGACTACAACCGATCCTGCATTTGTAACTGCTGCATTTGCACCATTTACTTCTACCGTTAGCACTAGTTATGATGCTAATAATTTTTATGTCAACTCAAAAGGAATTCCCAATCACACTATGATGGTTGGAATTTCTAATCACGGTTGGCAACAACAAGTTCCTATTTCTAAATGCTACATCAATACCAGTCATTGGACGATTCCGTTGAATCCAGTTTTGGCAACAACTCCAGT
>JAYTNO010000049.1:0-1923 GCA_043748275.1 Flavobacterium sp.
TTTGTACAACCCAGGGACATATTCTATATTTCTTAGGATTATCTTTCCTGATTCTTGGTCGAAGCACCACATATTGGTGTCAGTGTTTTGAATACTTCCAATATAGGTGTCTGGCTTGTCCAAAATATGTTGTCTCGCACTCTTCATTTGGTACTGAACGGAAAGGTCTGTCATTATGTGTGTACTGTTAATCTCTTTTAAAATTGTGTTGTAATATAATAAATGTATAATTTCTAAATCAATTTTTTCGCAGATGAAAAAAAACGATGAAATAATGTATATCTAATAAAACAATTCGATTGTATCTATTTTTTTATCAGTTGGATTGTCTACGCAGAACTGAACTTGATTGATAAGTGTATCTATTCTTTCAATCCATTTTTTCTCTTGAGTTTTACTTACGGCCATTAGCCCTAATTTATTCGTACTCCAACAAGACGGTATTTTTTTACCAGTCGAATCTACATAACTATCTGGATTGAATCTTATAAAGATAATATTTCTATGACACAAATCTTGTGAAATCTGGTCTACTCTTCTACTTTCACAATTACTATCATAAGTACTATGAGCATATTCATCTATTTCGATAATAATAATCTGAAACCCAAGGTCTAATAATAAATCAGGTCTTCTTTTAGAACATCCGCCATTAATTACTTTATCTGAAATCCAATCAAAACTTGGAAACACTTTTTTCACATTATCAACGACACAACGTTCTTTTGTTTTATAGTTGCGTGAGATAGTTCGGTCTGGAAAATTGTAAATATAACATCTTAAACAAAAACCTTCTCGTGTCTTATTACACACAAGAGTGTCACATAGGTGGGTTAAACATTTTTTATTTTTTACATCAATCATATTTTGTTCTCTATGGGAAGCGCAATAGATGCCTGATTTTTTGTCACGTGTATTATAATTTGCACGTGTCATACAGTTTTCATATAAACAATGTTTTTTTAACACGTCAATCATGTCTTTTTCTCTATGCAACGCACAAAACATACCAGTCGTTTTATCACTAGTATTGAAAGACGGTGATTTTAAGCATCCATTGAAATAGCAACTTTTGTGATGCACGTCAGTCATGTTCTCTAATTTGTGTATTGAACAGTATATACCTGTTGAACTATCGCTAGTATTGAATGATGGGAAATTCGTGCAACCATCATGCAAGCAACGCTTCCTAATCATTACATTAACCATGTCCGCTTTTCTATGAGAAGCGCAAAATATACCTGTTGAACTATCGATTGTATTGAAACTAGGGGATTTTGTGCAACCTTCATATAAGCACCATTTTTTCAACACACAAACCATATTTACTGAACTATGTGTTTCGCAGTATATTCCTATTTTTTTATCGATTGTATTGAATGATGGGAACTTACTACATCCTTCATGAGAACATTTTTTATTCTTGACATCAACCATTTCTTTTGTTTTATGAACAGAACAGTATATACCAGATTTTTCACCACTTGTATTAAACAATGGTGTTTTTATGCACCCTTCGAATTTGCATCTTGGGTGTCTAACATCAACCATATTGTCTGCTTTATGTGTACCGCATACAATCGCAAATTTTTCATCTTTAATATTAAAACTTGCTGTTTTTTCACACGTATCGTGACTACAGATTTTAACCATTAGTCGTGCGTGTGTATGTCATATATATAATTATAAAAATTCCAAATCAATTTTTATTGGTAAAATGAATTTTCCGTAAAAGATATATGTATTTTACGAAAAAGAGAAAATACGAACAAACGGAGTTCTTCACCAAAAATCCCGAAAGAATAATGAACGAACAAATCTCTCCACAATAAAAAGTATTATAAGTTTATCAAAATAAATATTCGATACAAAATGATAAAATTATGAAAAATGACTGATTTCGCTATATTTTGGTATAAAATA
>JAYTNO010000050.1:0-13393 GCA_043748275.1 Flavobacterium sp.
ACTGTTTACTATTTGTACACCTCTATTTTAAGGAGGAAGCATAAAAAAATCTACTTTTGATTTATGAATTATCAAAGAACTGTATCTTTTTTATTTGCAATACTTTTTTCAATTGTTGGATGGGCTGCTTCGCCAGAAAACCAATTGATGCAAAAAGGTTGGGAAGCATTGGTCAAAGACAAAGAGAACGAAGCTTTTAATTATTTTTGGCAAGCACATCAACAAGCAATAAAAGAAAACAATACGACAGACAAAGCCGAATCGTTACTGTATTTAGGAATTTGTTCCTATGGCTCGAGTCTAGAAAAAGGGCTTCAGTTTGCAACCCAAGCACTTAATGAATATAAAAAAGTAACAAAAACCAACCCTGAAATAGGAAAAATAGGTCGTTACAAATGTTTGCAATTGATTAGTACTATTTATGCTCGTCAAAAAAAATATACAGATGCCATGCGATTGAGCAAAGAAGTCGTTGCAGAATTAAAAAACAAAAAGGACAATTCTGGAACATTAGGTTTGGCATACAATAGTTTGGGCTCTTTATATGAATTAAAAAACCAGAAAGATTCTACAGAAGTCTATTATACACTAGCAGTAGCAGAATTTGAAAAAACAAATAATAGTGCCTATTTGCCCACTTCCTATATCAAAATGGGAACTTTGGCTCTGCAAAAAGGACAAAAAGAGAACAGTTGGAAGTATTACAACAAAGCCTTGACTCTTGCACAAACTTCTCAAAACAAACAAGCGCAAGTCATTGCTCAAATGGCGCAAGGAAAATGGTTTTTGACTTTTGAAAACAACACGCTTCAAGCCGAAGAAAATTTTAATATTGCCTTGCAAATAAGCAAAGCATTAACAGATAAAACTTTTGAAATCAAAACCATCGAAGCTTTAATAGAAGTCAAAAACAAACAAGGCAACTATTTTGAAGTAGCACAATTACAAAAGAAAGTCATCCAAATCAAAGACGCATTTTATTCGTTTGAAAGAGAACAAATAGTAAAAAGTCTAGAAGTACAATTTGAAGTAGCAGAAAAAGACAGAAAACTGGAACTTGTGTCAAAAGAAAATCAAGTGGCTAGCCTTACCAATTATCTTTTAGGTGCTATCGTATTATTGTTTGTTATTGGTTTTTTATATTTTAGAAGAGTTTACAAGCGAGACAAACTATTGTTGAGTACCAATGAAGCGCTTGTTATTTCACTCAAAGAACAAAAAAAATTAAAACAACAGCAATTTGAAAATGATATCGACCATAAAGAAAGTCAGTTGAGTGCCATTACCATACAGATGCTTCTAAAAAATGAAATTATCGAAGAAATAAAAGAAGTTATTCAAAAAAAGGAAATCAATGCAGAAGCACAATTATCTAAAATAGTCAAAAGATATGCGACACAAGATAGTAATTGGAATGATTTTGATAAAAATTTCGAAAGTGTTAATAAGAATTTCTATTCCAAACTCAAACAAAAATATCCTGATATTAGTGCCAATGATTTAAAGATTTGTGCCTTAATCAAATTGAATTTATCCATAAAAGAAATGGCATCTATTCTAAACATTTCGCCCGATAGTGTAAAAACCGCTCGGCATAGATTACGCAAAAAATTACAACTCACAACCGAAGAAAATTTAACCGATTTTATATTGTCTATATAATCGAAAGTAGCATAAAGTATTGATTTTGTTGAAATGTTTACCTTTTGTCAACCTTTATGATTGTAGTTGTAATGAATTTATAATTATATTTGTAATGAAAAATTGCTATCGAAAAAGTATGAACCAAAAAACTATTGCTATGAAAAAGATTTATTTTATTTTAATGAGTACTCTTATTTGCTATAACGCAAAATCTCAAGTTATTAATGGCGGTTTTGAAAATGTAAAAGAAAATTTTTTACCGAGTAATTGGGGGAAAAGTTTTTCAATAAATGTTGGATTAAATTCAGAAACTGGAGAAACTACATCAGATGAAATTCAGTACGGAAGTTGCATTCCAGGATTGTGTTATTCAAATTTTGGAAATAGTCATTCTGGACAATATGCTTTAGAAATGGCAAATGCTTTTAATATCACACAAAACCAAATAATTGTTGGTGGAGCTGTTTTATTTGAAGATGCAACACAAGATTTTCCTCCGGGTGGAAATTATAATATCAATACGAGTCAGGTTCCTTTTAATGCAAGTTTATATGATGCTACTTATGGATATAATCTAGGTTTTTATTATAAATTTTTATCATTAGGAGATGATATTGCCGAAGCTAATTTAGAGCTTTTTGATATCGATCATAATTCAGTAGGCAAAGTTTCTGTACCTATAACAGGTTCTAATGATATTTTTGAATATGTTTATGCCGCTGTAAATCTTACTTCTTCAAACACACCAGCGTTTATGAGTCTTTCATTTTCAATGGCAAAAGAAGGGTCAACTCCTACTTTTGGAAGTACTCTTATTGTTGATGATGTTTTTATAAATAATGCCACTTTGAGTGTAAATCAAAATCAACTCAATACTTTCTCAGTCTTTCCAACATTAGCAAAAAATGAAATCAATATCAATAAAGGAAATACCCTTGATAATGGAAATTATAATTTCAAAATATTTGATTCACAAGGCAAAATGGTGAAAGAAGAACAGCTTAACTTTTCAAACAACACGTCAAAAATAAAAGTTGATGATTTGGCTTCGGGAATGTATCTCTTAAAATCAGAATCTAATAATTTTACAACAAAATTCATTAAAGAATAATACAAAAGAAACAAGACTATTATTAAAGCAGAGTAGATTTAAAATTCTATTCTGTTTTTTTATTTTATTGTATGCGCGCATAATAAATATATTTTCTATATTTACACTTCAAAACAATCAAATATGGATTTTTCAGCAAAAATGCTCCGCGATGATGCCTTAAAAGGAAAAACAATTGTAGTAACTGGTGGCGGAAGTGGCTTAGGTAAAGCAATGACAAAATATTTCCTAGAATTGGGTGCCAATGTTGCCATAACGTCTAGGGATTTAGAAAAATTAAGAACAACAGCTTCTGAATTAGAATCAGCTACAAGCGGTAAATGTTTACCCATTCTATGTGATGTGCGTCATTATGACCAAGTTGAAGCAATGTTGGCAGAAGTATTAAAGACTTTCGGAAAAGTAGATGTCTTATTGAATAATGCAGCAGGTAACTTTATTTCTCCTACCGAAAGATTGTCTGCAAATGCTTTTGATACTATTATAGATATTGTTTTAAAAGGTTCAAAAAATTGCACCTTAGCTTTTGGTAAACATTGGATTGCGGCAAAACAAACCAATTGTAATGTCTTAAATATAGTAACCACATACGCTTGGACAGGTTCAGGATATGTTGTGCCAAGTGCCACTGCAAAAGCTGGCGTTCTAGCAATGACAAGAAGTTTGGCTGTAGAATGGGCAAAATACGGAATCCGGATGAATGCTATTGCACCTGGACCTTTTCCTACAAAAGGTGCTTGGGACAGATTGTTGCCAGGTGATTTAGCAGAGAAATTTGATATGTCCAAAAAAGTTCCTTTGCGTCGTGTAGGTGATCATCAAGAATTAGCCAATTTAGCCGCTTATCTAGTATCTGATTTTTCAGCCTATATAAATGGCGAAGTGGTAACAATTGATGGTGGTGAATGGCTTCAAGGTGCTGGACAATTTAATATTTTAGAAAAAATTCCACAAGAAATGTGGGATATGCTCGAAACGATGATTAAAAACAAAGGAAGTAAATAGATTGCAAATTTAAAACAGTCAAATTCTATAAAAGATAAATATGATTTCTAAAACTCATATTTATCTTTTTTCTTTCCTCTTTCCTCTATTTTCAATTCCCTATTCTCTTTGTTCTAAACTTTACAAGATTGTTAACAAAATACATTTTCAAAACCCATAATTAATTGTATTTTTACCGTTCAAAATTTTAAAAATTAAATGGGTAAAATCATAGCTATTGCCAATCAAAAAGGTGGTGTCGGAAAAACAACAACTTCGGTCAATTTAGCCGCTTCATTAGGTGTTTTAGAAAAAAAAGTTTTACTTATTGATGCTGATCCACAAGCCAACGCAAGTTCAGGTCTAGGAATTGATATTGAAAGTGTTACAATTGGTACTTATCAAATCTTAGAACATAGTAATCGTCCAGAAGAAGCAGTAATTGCGTGTTCATCACCAAATGTTTCTGTTATTCCAGCACATATTGATCTTGTTGCTATCGAAATAGAATTGGTTGACAAGGAAAATAGAGAGTATATGCTCAAACAAGCCTTGGCAAGCATCAAAGACGATTATGATTATATCCTTATAGATTGTGCGCCATCATTAGGATTACTAACATTAAATGCGCTTACGGCTGCAGATTCTGTTATTATCCCTATTCAATGTGAATATTTTGCATTAGAAGGTTTAGGAAAATTATTAAACACCATTAAAAGTGTTCAAAAAATACACAATCCAGATTTAGATATCGAAGGATTGTTACTTACTATGTTTGATTCTCGTTTGCGATTATCCAACCAAGTGGTAGAAGAAGTGCAAAAACATTTTAGTGATATGGTTTTCAAAACCATCATTCAAAGGAATGTAAAGTTGAGTGAAGCTCCTAGTTTTGGAGAAAGTATTATCAGTTATGATGCAACTAGTAAAGGTGCCAATAATTATTTGCACTTAGCTCAAGAAATTATCAAGAAAAACAGTTTATAGATTTATGTCACAACCAGTAAAAAAACAAGCATTAGGAAGAGGATTATCTGCGTTGTTGAAAGATCCTGAAAATAATATACAATCGGTTAATGATAAAAATGCCGATAAAGTAGTTGGTAACATTATCGAATTGGATATCGATGCTATCGAAATCAATCCTTTTCAACCGAGAAGTAATTTCAATCAGGAATCATTACAAGAATTAGCAACTTCTATTCGCGAATTGGGTGTTATTCAACCCATTACCGTTCGTAAAATAGATTTTAACAAATACCAATTAATTTCAGGTGAACGTAGATTGCGTGCTTCAAAACTAGCAAAATTAACTACTGTTCCAGCTTACATTCGTATAGCCAACGATCAAGAATCGTTAACAATGGCTTTGGTAGAAAATATCCAAAGACATGATTTAGACCCAATAGAAATTGCTTTGTCTTACCAACGATTGATAGATGAAATTCAACTAACACAAGAGCAAATGAGCGACCGTGTTGGAAAAAAACGGTCGACTATTGCCAATTATTTACGTCTTTTAAAATTAGATCCAATTATCCAAACAGGTATTCGTGATGGTTTTATATCAATGGGTCACGGTCGAGCCATTATCAATATTGAAGATCAAGATGTTCAAACCGATATTTATCAGAAAATAGTAATTCAAAACCTTTCGGTACGCGAAACAGAAAGTTTGGTAAAATCGTATCAAGAAAGTTTGAAACCATCGGTTGCAAAACCTGTAACTAAAGGAAATTCTTTTGCTATTGAAGACAAAAAATTAAAAACAATTGCTAACTATTTTGGTGCAAAAGTTGACATAAAAGTAGCAGGAAATGGAAAAGGAAAAATCACCATTCCGTTTCACTCTGAAGAAGATTTCAATAGAATAATAAAACTAATCAAAGGTTAGTGCATCGCTTTCTTTTCATATTACTTTTTTTTGGTGTAGGATCATTTTCGGTTTTTGCTCAAGGTAAAGTCGAACCTATAGTGGCATCTACGGATACCATAAAAAATCAAGAAATAAATCCATTAGCACCAGCAAAAGCAGCGTTTTATTCGGCAATTCTTCCTGGTTTAGGACAAGCTTACAACAAAAAATATTGGAAAATTCCGTTGGTTTATGGAGCAATTGGTACAAGTATTTATTCATATAACTGGAATAATAAAAAATACCACGAGTTTCGTGATGTTTACAAAAGTAGATTAGCCGGAAATACTAATGATAATTTTCAATATTTAGATGATGCTAGATTGATTACAGCACAACGTTTTTATCAAAGAAACCGTGACCTATCGATGCTTTTTATAGCTGCATTTTATATTCTAAATATTGTTGACGCTAATGTTGATGCGCATTTAGGTCAGTTTAATATCAATGATAATTTATCTTTAAATCCAGATGTTCAACAGAATGATTTGAATTTTAGACCCTCATTTGGTTTAGCACTTAATTATAAATTCTGATGAAAATAGCACTTCTAGGATACGGAAAAATGGGAAAAGTAATCGAAAAGATTGCTCTCGAACGCGGACACGAAATTGTGTTACGAAAAACGAGTTCTAATACCTTTGAAGGACTTACAAATGCTGATGTGGCTATAGATTTTAGCATACCTGATGTAGCAGTTTGTAACATTTCTGAATGTTTGCATACTAATATTCCGATAGTATCTGGAACCACAGGTTGGTTGGACCAATACAACGAAATGGTTGCCTTGTGTGTAGAGAAAAAAGGTGCGTTTATTTATGGTTCTAATTTTAGTTTAGGAGTGAATTTATTTTTTGAAATGAACAATCATTTAGCAAAAATGATGGCAAAATTCAATCAATACAAAGTAACGATGGAAGAAATTCATCACACGCAAAAATTAGACAAACCAAGTGGTACAGCTATTACATTAGCCAATGGAATCATAGAAAATTCAAAATATGATTCTTGGACGTTAGAATATGCAAAAGAGAATCAAATATTGATTGATGCCCAAAGAATAGAGAATGTGCCAGGAACTCATACCATAAGTTATATTTCTGATGTAGATGCAATCGAAATAAAACATACGGCCTTTAACAGAGAAGGTTTTGCACTTGGATCTGTTCTTGCAGCAGAATGGATTGTTGGTAAAACTGGTGTTTTTACAATGAAAGATGTATTAGAATTAAATTAATAAAAAAAAAGACTTAATCTAAAAATAAAAAATTATGACACTATTACAATGGTTTGTGTTTTTTCTGATAGTACAAATAGTTCATTTTATAGGAACTTGGAAAATGTATGAAGCTGCAGGTAGAAAACGTTGGGAAGCAGCGATTCCTGTATATAATGCAATTATCTTGATGAAAATTATCAATAGACCTACTTGGTGGACTATCTTGCTTTTTGTACCAGTTGTCAATTTGATAATGTTTCCAGTAGTTTGGGTGGAAACATTAAGAAGTTTTGGCAAAAACACCACATTAGATACTATTTTAGGAATCGTTACATTTGGTTTTTATACCTATTATATTAATTATACCCAACAATTAAATTATATTTCTGATAGAAGTTTAATTCCTAAAAATGCAGTTGCTGACACGATAAGTTCGTTTTTATTTGCTATTGTGGTCGCTACAATTGTACATACTTATTTAATACAACCTTTCACCATTCCGACATCCTCATTAGAAAAATCATTATTAGTTGGTGATTTCTTGTTTGTTAGTAAGTTCAATTATGGTGCAAGAACTCCAATGACTGCTGTTGCTTTGCCAATGGTACACGATACCATTCCAATTTTGCATAAGAAATCGTATATGAGTTGGCCACAATTGCCATATTTTAGATTTCCTGGATATCAAAAAATTGAGAAAAATGATATTGTAGTATTCAATTGGCCAGTAGATACCGTTTATAAATTTTTTGATACCTCAAAAAGAAAAGCCGACAAACCTATTGACAAAAAATCAAATTATGTAAAACGTTGTGTTGGTGTAGCTGGTGATAGTTTACAGATAAAAGATGGTATTGTATTTATTAATGGTAAACAATTACTTTTACCTGAACGTGCAAGACCTCAGTTTTCATATTATGTAACCACTAATGGTGGAGGTTTTGATCAAACCTACATTCAAAAAGAATTACAAATTACTGATGGTGTGTATCAAACAGCTGCTAATACTTTTCTTTTTTCAGCTTTGACTGAAGAATCTGCTGCTAGATTAAAAAACAATCCTGTGGTAACTTCTATTGTTAAAAATATTTCACACGATGTAGATCATACAGTTTTTCCTCAAACCAAAAACTGGAATAGAGACAATTATGGTCCTATTTATATTCCGCAAGAAGGAAAAACTGTTCAGTTAAATGCAGAAACTATTCCGTTTTACAAAAGAATTATTTCAGAATACGAAGGAAATAATTTAAAAATAAACGGAAACGAGATTAGAATAAATGATAAAATAGCCACTTCTTATACCTTCAAACAAAACTATTATTGGATGATGGGTGACAATCGTCATAACTCTGAAGATAGTCGTTACTGGGGATTTGTACCACAAAATCACGTTGTTGGAAAACCCATTTTTATTTGGATGAGTATTGACGGTATAAATAATGGTATAAAAAACTGGAAAATCCGTTGGGATAGATTATTCACAACCGTTGGTGGAGAAGGTCAACCTTATTCTTATTTTAAATTTTTCTTGATTGCTTTGGCTGCCTATTTTGGTATTGGTTATTTTATTCAAAAAAGAAAAGAGAAAAACGAATAATCTACCACTTTGATTTTTTATTTATCATAATAGAAAAATAATTTTAAATGAGTTTGTTAATTCATCCCTCTTATTTCCCATCTATCAGTCATTTTGTTGCCATGACAAATGCTGATAGTATTACTTTGGAAATGGAAGATAATTTTCAGAAACAAACCAATAGAAACCGTACCGTTATTTATAGTCCAAACGGATTACAAATGCTTAATATTCCGATTAAGCATAGCAATGAAATACATCAAAAAACAAAAGATGTCAAGCTAGAAACTGCATTTGATTGGCAAAAACAACATTTCAAATCACTGGAAGCAGCTTATAGAACCTCACCTTTTTTTGAATATTATGAAGATAGTTTATCTCCAATTTTCACCAAAAAACATACTTTTTTGATGGATTTGAATCTAGAAACTATGGAAATTGTTGCAAAGTGTTTAGGTTTTCCTATTACATTTAATAAAACAGAAGAATATTTTCATGAAGTTCCCAATTTTAAAGATGGAAGAACTTTAATTAATGGAAAAAAAGATACCAATCAATTTGATTCATACACTCAAGTCTTTGGAGAAAAACACGGTTTTATATCAAATCTAAGTGTGTTGGATGTATTGTTTAATGAAGGTCGTTTTGCTTTAGAATATTTAAAAAAACAAACATTACTTATTCCATAGACAATCTAGTCATTACCGGATAATGATCTGAATTGACAAAATTTGGGAAATTCTCAAAACTTTTAACTTTCATTTTTTCATCTACAAAAATATAATCTATACGTGCTGGATAATATTTGAAGTTATAGGTTTTGCCAAAACCACTTCCTGCTTCTTCAAAAGTATCCTGTAGTTTCCCTCTGATACTTCTGTATACATAAGAGAAAGCACTATTATTCATATCACCACAAATAATAATGGGATACTCGCAATTGCTTTTGTGATCTTTAATAATTTCGGCTTGTTGCTGCTGTTTTTTGAAAGCATCACTTATCCTTTTGATAACTAATTGCGATTTTGCTTGGTTAATTTCGTCAATATTTTCAGAAATTTCATTTACATCAGGTGATATTTTGATGGATTGCAAATGCATATTATACACTCTTATGATGTCTTTCCCTTTTTTAATATCAGCAAAAATGGCATTATTATTCGAATTTGGAAAAACCAAATGTCCTTCGTCAATAATAGGAAATTTAGAAAAAATAGCTTGACCCGTTTTGATTTTATTACCAGCCATAAAAATGTATTTGTGTGGATAAATTTTTAAATCAATATTTGAGGATGAAGAATATTCTTGAATACATAAAATATCTGGATTTTTATCGTTTATAAATGTGCGAATATTAGAGGTTACATCTGAATTGGGTAACCAAGCAAACAGGTTAAATAAGCGAACATTATAACTCATTACAACAAAATCATTTTCCACTTTTGGAATATCGACAGTTGAAAATTTATAAAATTTATTAATAAAAGTAATCCCCATTAACAATACCAATGCTGACAATAATATTTGGCGTTTGAATAGAATTAACCAATACAAAAAAAACAAGGAATTTAATATCAAAAAAAGTGGTAAAACTAGCGTTAGAACAGAAAGTAAAGGAAATAATTTAGGAGCTAAAAATGGCAATACATAAGCAAGAAAAGTCAATACAGTCAAAACTATATTAAAGAAAAACATTGCTTTATTAAACCACGAAAGTTTTCTCATTTAGTATTTCGTCTTCAGATTTATTTTATTATTCATTCAATTATTTTCCAGCTCTAAACAAAAATTCTTTTTCTTCTTTGGTAAGACTTTCATAACCAGATTGACTTATTTTATCTAAAATTTCATCAATTTGTTGTTGTGTTTTATCTTTCGCAACAATTTTAGAAACCTTTTGTTCTGGTTTTGGTATATAATTACGATGTACTTTTTTGAAAGGTGTTTTTTTATTTCGTCCAAATAGAGTAGCGAATGTATCAAAAATAATAGAAATTCCTTTACTCAAATCAGTACCATTTTGTAATAATTTAATAAAAATGAATCCAAAAAAGGCACCAGCCAAATGAGCAATATGACCTCCAGTATTTTCTGCAAAAATTTGTAACAGATCTAAAATTAATATTACAGCCGTAAATTGCCACAATTTTACGTTTCCTATAAGCAACAATCTCAAATTCATCAAAGGAGAATAAGTTGCTGTGGCTAATAAAATTGCCATAATTGCACCCGAAGCACCAACAATTGGAACATTTGCACCTAATTTAAAAATGGAATATGCAACAACAAATACAATTCCTGCAAATATTGAACTCAGTATATATAATCCTAAAAATTGTTTTTGTGTAAAAAAAGTAAGAAACAATCTACCAGCAAAATTCAAAACAATCATATTGAAAACCAAATGCAAAAACCCAGCGTGAAAAAAGGCATAGGTAATTAACGTCCAAGGTTTTGTCAACAAATTTGAGGCATTTGACGATAATGATACCCATTCTGGAAAATCAAAAAACCCTAATTTAAATTGATAGAAAAAAACAATCGAAATCAAAAAAGCACCAATATTCCAATAGATAAGTTTTTGTTCAAAACCACCCATTTTGTATTGTATCTTCAAATCTTCAATTATACTCATTAACTGTATTTTTTAGAAACTGAAATTAAATTCTAATTCCATCTATTTTTACTAAACTGATTTTTCTTCCAATACCACATCATCAAAAACCCTATTAATGCACCACCTAAATGGGCAAAATGGGCAATACCGCTTGCACCTCCAAAAATTGATTTTCCAGAAACACCCAAAAATAAATCCATAATTAAAATTCCTGGAACAAAATATTTTGCTTTAATAGGAATAGGAAGAAATATCAAAGCTAATTCTGCTGATGGAAACATAAATGCAAATGCTACTAATAATCCATAAATTGCTCCAGAAGCTCCAACAGCTGGCACTTGAAAACTATTAACTGCTTTTAATAAAGTATCAAACTGCTCTTGGTTAAATTTTGATTTTTCTAATATCGTCTTTACATTACTTGCAATCATTTTATTATCTGAATCAAAAAGAGATCTATAATCTGCCTTTAATAAAGTATGAATATCATCGCTTGAAAGATTTAAACTTGATAAGCTATCTATGATGTAATGAATCTGGAAATAATTTACTAGAGTATGAAAAAATGCTGCTCCTAAACCACATGAAATATAAAAAAACAAAAACTTTTTTCCTCCCCAAAATTGTTCTAATGCACTTCCAAAAGAATATAAGGCAAACATATTAAACAAGATGTGAGAAAAATTTGGCAGTTCAGCATGCATAAACATATGCGTTAAAGGTTGCCAAAATTGAAAATTTGGGTTTTGAAAATAGTATAATGAAAATAAGGTATACGATTGTTCTCCTACTATTTGAGAACCTATATAAAACAAAATATTAATAATCAATAACTGCTTAACAGTTGGTGTGATATTCATCATATAGCAAATTTTTTGTCTAAATCTTCTACACGCATCGTGATAAAAGTTGGTTTCTGAAAAGGTGACATATTAGGTTCTTTACAAGCAAATAATCCGTTTACGATATTTTCTTGATCTTTTTCGGACAAAAAAGTTCCGTTTTTGATAGCCAAACTTTTAGCCATAGAACGTGCAATGGTATCATTTTGACTAAAACTACTTTCAGGAATTCCGTTATGTAAATCGCTTAATAAAAACTCTAAAACTATCGAAACTTCAGATTCGGTTACATTTGCTGGAATTCCAGAAATCACCAAATTATCTAAATTAGTTTCATCAAAAACAAAACCAGTATTGGTTAAAGAAGGTTGCAATTCTTCCAATAAATGCATTTCAGATGTTGAAAAAAACAATTGCAACGGAAATAACAAATGCTGACTCGAAGCCTGATGCACGGTCATATTTTTCAAAAATTGCTCGTATAAAATTCGTTGATGAGCACGATGTTGATCGACAATCACCATACCCGATTTTATGGGATGCACAATATATTTTCGATGTATTTGGTAGGTTTTATTGGTAACAGTTTCAAATTCATTATCATCAAATAGTGAAGCAGTTAGGACATCATCTGCTTCAAAATGCATTTCCTTGTGATCTAAAACGGTTTCAGTATCGTGCTTCAAACCCACATACAAACTTTCCCAATTTGAAGTTTCTTGTTTGCGAATAGAAGAATGATTGGATGCAAAATGTTTATTGGGTTTATCATCAGAAAACGGATTGTAATTTCCGTCTACTTGAATCGTGGGTATAGCACTTTCAAGATTTTTATAATGATAAGGTGTATCTAGATTGGCATCACGTTCAAAATCTAAAACTGGCGCCACATTAAACTGACCTAAACTATGTTTAACAGCAGAGCGCAATATAGCATATAAGGCTTGCTCATCATCAAATTTTATTTCAGTTTTGGTAGGATGAATATTAATATCGATTGTATGTGCTGGAACATTAAGATATAAAAAATAACTTGGTTGCGAACCATCTTTGAGCAAACCATCATAAGCATTCATTATAGCATGGTGCAAATAAGCACTTTTGATGTATCTATCATTGACAAAAAAGAACTGTTCTCCTCTACTCTTTTTTGCAAATTCTGGTTTAGAAATAAATCCTTGAATAGATAAAATTTCTGTTTCTTCTTGAACAGGAACTAACTTTTCGTTCGTTTTTCCTGAAAAGATGTTTACAATTCTTTGTCTAAAATTTGATGGAGGCAAATTATACATTTCGCTTCCATTATGATAAAAGGTAAAATGAATATTAGCGTGAGCCAAAGCCACACGTTGAAATTCATCTACAATATGACGATACTCAACAATATCTGATTTCAAAAAATTACGTCTTGCTGGAATATTAAAAAACAAATTTTTCACAGCAAATGAAGTTCCTTTTGGCAAAACAGCTACATCTTGAGAG
>JAYTNO010000051.1:0-13344 GCA_043748275.1 Flavobacterium sp.
TCCTTTTGATACATCATTCGGACAGTGGATTGCAGTATTGCGCCAATGAATATCAAAAAATATTAAGTAAAAATGACATTCAACCCAGTATGACTCAAAACTCTGATCCGTACGAAAATGCTGTAGCAGAAAGAATAAATGGTATTCTAAAACAAGAATTTTATATTGATAAATACAATAAAGACTTACCCATTATGAAACAAATAATAAAAGAAACAGGTAGTGATTTATAATGTAAAAAGACCGCATTTATCAAATCAAATGCTTACACCAAATCAAATGCAGGAGCAAAATAAACTAATAATGAAAACCTATAAAACTAAAAACAGCATCAAAAACGTTTTTGATGCTGTTTAATTTGTCTATTTTTGTCTAATAATCTGTATCGATTATTTAGGACTAGTCATATCTTTCGTTAAAAATTTGCTGATGATGGTTTTGATGACCAATAATAATAAAACCAATTGCCCGAACCGAAATAGGGTTATTAGAAGCAATACCAATTTGCATTAAATCATCATCTGAAAATGTTTTGAATAATGATAATGTTGCTTGTCGTACAACAGCTAATTCAGTCAACAAATCTATAATAGTTCTTTTACTGCCGTTGGCAATAGTTGCATAATCATCTTCATCAAAACCAGGCAATGGTGTTTTATCTCTTCTTGCAATACGAAGTGCTCGGTAACTAAAAATGCGCTCCGCATCTATAATATGTTGCAAAATATCTTTGATGGTCCATTTTCCTTCAGCATAAACATAATCAAATTTATCCATCGGAATATTTTGAACAAATTTTATCAATCGATGAACCGAAATTTCAAGTTCTTCAATTAGATCTACCTCACCTACTTTACTCATATAAGGTTCAAAAAAATTAGCATATTCTATAGCTAATACTTGAGATGTTTTCATTTTTTACTATTTTATAGTTTTTAATTAATAAATATTGATGTTGTGAATTTTATATAATTATAATTCTCATTAAGCCGAATTCCTGCTAGCATTGGTATTTCCAAATAATGAACGAGTGACTATCTTTTCATAAACTGCAATTAGATTTTCATTTTTATTGCTTTCACTATTTAATTCTTTGATTCTCAGTAAAGCATATTGCTGAATGGTTAGCAATGGTTTAACTATTTGTTCTCGAACTGCAATTGATGCTTTTCCGTCGGGATAGTTTTCCATTAATTCTTGATGACCAGCAATTTTGAGCAATAACCTTTTAGTTTCAAGAAATTCATTATAAATAATAAGCCAAAATTCACCAAATTCTGGATCGTCTTTCATATAGGCTGTCAACGGAAAAAATGATTTTGCCAATGACATCATACTGTTTTCTAATAAGGTTTTGAAAAACAAAGAGTCATCAAATAATTGTTGCACTTTCTCCCATTTGTTATTGTCTTCAAAATGTTTTAATGCTGTTCCTACTCCAAAAAAACCAGGAACATTTTGTTTGAGTTGACTCCACGAACCAACAAACGGAATAGCTCTCAACTCTGAGAAATCTAGAGATTCCGAACTTTTTCTTTTAGATGGACGACTTCCAATATTAGTTTTTGCATAATAATTCAACGTACTCATTTTGTCCAAATAAGGAATAAATTTAGGATGATTTTTAAATGCATTGTATTTATTAAATCCAATTATAGCTAATTCGTCAAGAATTTCTTTGTCTTTAGTACTTAATTTATTTTCGTTCCCTTTAAAGACTTGATTATTTGCTCCAGCTGTTAAAAGATTCTCAAGATTATAACGACAAGAATCTAAAGTTCCAAAATTAGAACTTATGGTTTGTCCTTGAACAGTAACTTGTATTTGTTGATTTTCTATTGCCGAACCTAATGAGGCATAAAATTTATGTGTTTTTCCACCTCCACGAGCTGGTGGTCCTCCTCTACCATCAAAAAACAAAACTTTAATTCCGTATTTTCTAGAAATTTTGGTAATGTTTTCTTTGGCTTTATAAATACTCCAATTGGCCATCAAATAGCCACCATCTTTTGTGCCATCAGAAAAACCAAGCATTACAGTTTGTTGATTATTTCTATTCGAAAGATGCTTTTTATAATTTTCTGAAGTATATAATTGTTCCATAATATGTTCTGCATTTTTTAAATCATCAATAACTTCAAAAAGCGGAATAATGTCAATAGTAGGATTTTGCCAATCACATCTTTTTATAAATTCAAAAGTATCTAATACATGTTTTGCACTATCACAATTACTGATGATGTAACGATTAGAACCCAATTCACCATTTTTTTCTTGAATATTTTTTATAGCATATATAGATTCTATTGTAGATTTTGTAATTTCATCACGAAAAATGTCAGGATTTAAAATTATTGCAGAATTTGATAAACTTACATTTTCAAAAACTAAATCCAATACTTTACTATTCTGACGAACATCTAATGATGCAAAATGGAAACCAAAAAGAGTAACTTTGTTAATTAATGTATTTAAATCATCTAAGTAAAGAGATTGATGTTTAAGAATCAATAGTTCTTTTATTTCATTTAATTTGTCTTTAAACTCTTCTAAAGTTATATAAATCTCGCCTTGAGAATAAAATACAGAACGATATATTTTTGATTCTAACTCACTTAACAAAACATCTACATCAGTAAAAGTTAATTTTCTTTTAAGTTTTCTAATATCGCTGTAGTAACATTTCAAGATTGAAGTTCTAAGTCTATCGGCAACTTTAAAAGTTATTTCGGTAGTTACAAAAGGGTTACCGTCTCGATCACCACCAGGCCAAAAACCTAAATTAAAAATGGGATTTTGAATATTATTACTGTCAAAAATATTTTTTTGAATGTACGAAAGCATTTCTCCAGAAGTTTGATAAAATACATTTTCGAGATACCATATCAAACTAACGGCCTCATCATAAGGTGTAGGTTTTTCTTTTTTTATAAAAGGAGTTTTACCTAATTGTGATAGCAATTCTTTTATTTTAATGAGGTCGTCTTGTCGTATAGCTTCAGTTAAATCTGTTATAATTCCTAATACAGCACCAGTATAAAATTGTGTTGGATGTGCTGTTAATACAGCTCTAACATTAAATTTCTCTAGAAATTCTTTAAGTTCATCTATTTTATCTTTTGCTTCAGCTTTTTCTTTAATGTCACGTAACGAACCTCTACCTTCTAGATTATTAACAATAGGAAATGCTGCATCTTCAATGGCATCAAATAATACGATTTGACGTTCAACAAATTGTATAAATCGAAACATTAGATTAATTAATTCTTCTTCATCAACATTATCTAAATATTTGGATGCAAAAAAATCAACTATTTGTTTTGGGGTTTCATTTTTTAGAAAACCTTTATTACAAACTTCAGTAAATAATGGTAATAAAACTCCAGTGTTATTTATAGCATCAAAAGGCAATGTCAAAAAAACACTATTATATACATGGTATTTTGATAATACATTTTGATTGAAACGTTCTATTTTTGGAAGCGTATACATGGCATTGAATTTTTGGGTTTAAATTAAAACAAAAAACCTCAAGTTTTCACTTGAGGTTTATAATATTTTTTAAAAAAGTGGATTACATATTTTTGAAAATAGTATGCATCAATCTTTTTTTGTCATTTATACTTTCTTCAAGTGAAATCATAGTTTCTGTTCTATAAACGCCTTCAATATCATCAATCATAAAAATAACATCTTTGGCGTGTTTGGTATCTTTTGCTCTAATTTTACAAAATATATTAAATTTTCCTGTTGTTACAGAAGCAACCGTAATATAAGGAATTTCGTTTATACGTTCTAAAACAAATTTTGTTTGAGATGTATTATTAAGAAAAACTCCAATATAAGCAATAAAAGAATATCCTAATTTATCATAATCTAATACTAATGAAGATCCCATAATAATTCCTGCATCTTCCATTTTTTTAACACGAACGTGAACTGTACCGGCAGAGATTAATAATTTCTTTGCAATATCTGTAAAAGGAACTCTTGTATTATCAATCAACATATCTAAAATCTGATGATCTACTTCATCTAAACGGAACTTACTCATAAAATTAATTTTCTATTGTTTTCTTTACTTTTAAAAAATACATTATTTATATAAAAAACACAAAAATATTAATTTTTTATCAAACCATTAACAATTTTTGTATTTTTATCTAAATAAAAATTTGCTTTTTCATTTAATTTCGGAATATTATCGTTGTCATCAGTATATATTGCTTGTTTAGCATCAATTTCTATATGTCCAAAATAATTTTCTAAATCACCTATTTTTGCAAAATAAGCAGTAAAGCAAACATTATTATCAAATAACTCTTCTTTATATTGAATTGCAAAATTGCTAATTATTTTATTACCATCATAATTTATTTTGATATTTTTATAAACAATATCATAAAATACTACTTTATTTTGAGAAATATTCAAATAATCATCTATTCTGTTATCAACTATATCGTTTTCGTAAAAATGCCTAAAACTTGATAATAATGCAAAAAAAATGAATTTCCTTGAAAATTCTCTATTATAATCATTTTGATAATGTCCTGCTTCAAATAAGATTGTAGGAACATTTAAAGATTGAAAAGTATCACCAACACAATTTAAATTGAAGGTATCATCAAACCTTCCAACTTGATTTGGAATGTGTTTTTGCAATTCATCATTCATTGTAGCAATGACATTAAGTGCTTTTATTCGGGATTCATTATAATCACAAGATTCGTTATATGAAGGAGATAAAAATGAAATTGTTGCTGGTTTACCCGTATTTCCTGCACCAAATATTGTGCGTTGGTCGTGAAGATTATAACAATAATTGGGTTTGAATTTATCAAAACAAGCTCTTAGAATTTTACTTTCTGGTTGAGAAAGATTTTGAGCATCTCGATTCAAATCGATTTGGTTTGCATTTTCTCTAGTATAGACTTTAGCGCCATCAGGATTGAGTATTGGTAAACAAAAAAACGTAAATTTGCTTAATAAATCTTTGGCTAATTCTGATTTACTATGCAACAAACTAAGAAGATCAAACAAAGCTTTTGTAGTAGTACTTTCGTTACCATGCATCTGAGACCACATCAATATTCTGATTTCTCCTTCACCTATTTGATAAGAATAAATTGGTTTTTTTAGTACAGAATATCCTTCAGTTGAAAGTTGATTTTTGGTATTCCATTTTTTTAAAATAGGTTCAATATCATCTAATGTGATATATCTACCAAATAAATTAATTTCCTTGTTTTGAGCAAAAAGTTCTTCGAAGTTCATAATTATCAATTAAATTAATTATTAATCTACATTAAAACTATTACCTGGAACTTTTCCTAAAACATTTTTGAAATGTGGTAGAATTTGTTTCAAATCATTTTCATAATTCCCTGTTGGATAAAATGGTGTGCCTAAACTAACCTCTTTATCACCAAAGTTAAACGTTACTGGAATTATAGGTACATTGGCTTTAAGAGCAATATAATAAAATCCTGTTTTCAATTCTTTAACTTTTTTTCGTGTTCCTTCGGGAGAAATAGCTAATCTAAAAACGGATTTTTTCTGAAATATTGTGGCAATCGAATCAACTTTGTTCAAACCACCCGTTCTATCTAGTGGTTCTCCACCCATCCAACGGAAATATGAACCTAATGGAAAACGAAATAATTCTTTTTTTCCTATAAAATGCATATCAAATTGAGTAATACCTCTTGTGAAAATTCCTAGATAAAAATCTTGCCAACTCGTATGAGGAATTACCATTAAAACACATTTCTTTATTTCCGGTTCAATTCTGCCTACAATTTTCCAACCCATTAATCGGAAAAAAATAAATTGATAAATGCTTTTTTTCATTTTAAAAATTTGATGTAAATTTACTATTAATCTCTTATTTTTGAGAAAAATAATTGCACATGCTCAAAAAACTATTAAGTTATTTAATTCCTGTTGTTATTTATCAAAAGACTTCTGCATTAAGTAAGAATCTCGAAATTTCATGGAATAATGGACAATTGGTTTTAGATTCAAAAAACACCAATTACTCTTATGGCAGTTTGCAACGTATTTTGCGTAAAGGTTTGAAAAAAATTGGTTTTAACCGAATACGTGCAATGGACTCAATATTAATTCTTGGAGTTGCGGGTGGAAGTGTTATTAAAACTTTGGTAGATGAAATTGAATTTAAAGGTAAAATTACTGGTGTAGAAATTGATCCTGAAATTATTGAAATTGCAAATAAATATTTCAAATTAAATGAAATTTCAAATCTAAATATAGTAAATGATGATGCTTTTGAATTTGTTTTGAAAACAAAAAGTAAATATGATTTAATTATTATTGATGTTTTTCAAGATACAATAATGCCTAATTTTTTGTTTGAAAAATTCTTTATGAATAGAATTGGTGAATTATTAAAAATCAATAGTTGCATTCTTTTTAATACGATGTTGTTGAATGAAAAAGATAATCTCAGAAACGAAAAATATGTTGCTGAGTTTAATAACAAACCTTTTAAAGTTAAAAAAATTCCTAGAATAGAATCACACAACGAATTGATAATAATTGAAAAGTATTGCTAATTTTAGAGATAATAATAATAAAAATAGAGTTAAGAAACTAAATTACTTATTATTAATTTATCTTTATAGAAGCAAATAAATAAAGATATTATGAACAGAATATTATCTAAATTATTGATAGGAAATGTCTCAAAATTACCTAAACCTAGATTCAATCCGTTGCAGAAAAGGATTTTGAATATAAGAGCTATTTGGAATAATGACCATCAAGATGATAATGGAATTGAGAAAATTGTACGCTTGTTTTTATCTTCATCTCAATTATTGTTCCCTGGAATATATATCAAATTATTGGCTTTCAGAAAAGGAGTTCAATACCAAGATTTGGCAATGGATTTTTATGTACTAATGAAAGTTTTGTTTCCTTTTTTGATTTTATACAATCATTGGGAAAATAATATTTTATTAATTTGTATAATGACTTATGTTTTACTAGAAACTTCATTATATATTCCAACTTTAATATTTGCTTCTGATTTGTTTTCTAGACCAAGATCATATAAACGATCGATGTTAATGTTGTTTTTTAATTACTTAGAAATAATTATGGCCTATGCTGTATTTTATTCTTGTGGAAATTATTTAAACAAACCTTTTTCTAATTGGTTTGATCCTATCTATTTTAGTATCATTACATCATCTTCAATAGGATATGGAGATTATTATCCTGCAACATTAGTCGGTAAAATATTAGTGAGTTCGCAAGCAATGTTGTTTTTATTTTTTGTGGTTTTGTTTTTGAATTTTTTCTCTACTAAAATAAAATCCAAAGGGTATTTTGATCACAAAAATGGTGATTAATTACAGCATTTTTCTTGCTTTTTCTAAATCCTCTAAAGTATCAATACCAATTCCGATGTGAGTGGTTTCGATCATTTTGATACGTTTTCCAAATTCAAGATAGCGAAGTTGTTCTAGTTTTTCTGATGCTTCTAAGGATTTCATTGGCAATGAATAGAAATCTAATAAGGCTTGTTTGCGAAAAGCATAAATACCAATATGTTGAAAATAACGAACACCTACCTTTTTTTCTCTAGGATACGGAATTACAGAACGCGAAAAATATAAGGCAAATCCATTTTGATCTACAACAACTTTTACATTATTTGGATTTTCGATGTCTTTATCCTCTTTTATTTCTCTCATTAATGAAGCCAAATCTATTTCATTTACTTTGTCATTCCGAGCTTTCGATGAATCAAAAACTTCAATTAATTTTGCCAAAGAATCGGCATCTATAAAAGGTTCATCACCTTGAACATTTACAACAATATCAACATCAAGATTGGCAATAGCTTCTGCAATTCGGTCACTTCCAGATTCGTGTTCTTTGATACTTTTAATTGCTTTTCCGCCATTTGAAATAATTTCATTATAAATCAAATCAGAATCAGTCACGACAAAAACATCATCAAATAAATGTGTTTGTATGGCTGCTTCATATGTTCTGAGAATTACTGTTTTTCCACCTAAATCTTGCATCAATTTTGCAGGAAATCGTGTAGAAGCATATCGGGCAGGAATTACAGCTATTATTTTCATTGAGGAAAGTTTAGAAAGTTTAGGAGTTTAGGAGTTTAGTGCTTTATCTTTTTATAGATCCAATAAATAACCCCAAAGATAACAACAACTACAATAATAGCAACTATTGGCAAAAAAATGGCAAGTGTACTCAAGGTAATTGCAGTTCCGGTTTCGGCAGTTGCAACAACTGGATTTCCTATTCCAGCCGTTTTTACTGATGATGTTAATCGAGTCATTGTAGTCATTCCTTGCATTGCAGATGCCGTTCCGCCACCAGCTATAATTGAAAAAATCGTGGTTAATGTTGGATTAATATCTAACAAAGTTGAAGCCATCACAACAAATCCAGCAATGGCTGCAAGTGGAGTTGCAATGGTATCTAATAGATTGTCTATAAACGGAATATAATACCCGAATATTTCAAAAATCATTGCGGCTCCAAAACTTATCAATGCAGGTATTCCTCCAATCCAAGCCCAACTTTCGTTTAACGGAATAATATTAAAATAAGAAGCCAGACTCAAGGCAAATATTGGCAAGAAAACTCTAAAACCAGTTGCAGAAGCTAATCCTATTCCGAGACAAACAGATACAATTGTTTCTATATTCATTTACCTAATATAGATTATTTCTGCGGAACTTCATCATAATTAATCATCCAATGGATTCCAAACTTGTCAACAAACATTCCGAAATAAGCACCCCAAAACGTATCTGCTAAAGGCATTTTTACAACACCATCAACAGATAATCCATAGAATAATCTATCGGCTTCTTCTCTACTCGATGCATTTATTGAAAGTGAAATATTATCTCCAACTTGAATAACTTGACCAAATGCTTCTGAGCTATCACTTCCAAACAAAGTTGTTTCTGCGCTAATTGGTAAAGAAACGTGCATAATTAATTTTCCATCTTTCTCAGAAATTGGTTCACAGTTTTCTGCTGGTGGCATTTCATTGAATCTTCCCATATAGGTAAATTCGCCTCCAAAAACAGATTTATAAAAATTGAACGCTGCTTCACACGTTCCGTTAAAGGTTAAATAAGGATTTACTTGTGCCATTGTTTTATGTTTTTTATAAATCAAATGTAAAAAAATAATTCTATTCAATAAAATTTTCATCCTTAAATCCAATCAAGTACAATTTGTCTTTTGCTCTAGTAATGGCAGTATACAACCAGCGAATATAATCTCTATTGATTCCATCGGGTAAATATGGTTGCTCGATAAAAACGGTATTCCATTGTCCGCCTTGCGATTTATGACACGTTATGGCGTAAGAAAATTTGACTTGTAAGGCATTAAAATATTCGTTTTCTTTTACTTTCTGAAACATCTTATATTTGGTTTCGCCTTCATAATCTTTCATTACTTCTTGGTATAATTTATTCGATTCTTCGTAAGAAAGTGATGGCGATTCGCTCACTATGGTATCCATCAACAAAACGGTTTCGAAAGGTTTTTGATTGGGATAATCGACCATTCTGATTTTGACATTAGCAAATTTAAATCCGTATAATTCTTTAATATTGAATATTTGCAACACTTCGATAATATCACCATTGGCTATAAATCCTGCTTCATCTGTTTCTTTGAGCCAGAAATAATTGTTTTTGACCACCATCAAATAATCACCTGTAGAAAGTTCACTTTCCTTATCTAAAATCTTAGTTCTAATTTGTTGGTTGTATTGATTGGCGCGTTTGTTTGATCGCACAATAAAAGCAGTGTCTTCTATACTATAATTACTATAAGCCGAATTGATGGCATCTTGAATATCATATCCATCTGTCAATCGGACAATATCTTTAAAGTTTTTTAGATTGAATTTGAAAGTATCAAACAATTCGTCTTTTAATAAATCCCGAAGTTCAGTTGCATTGAATAAAATTCCGGAGTTTTCCTCTTGCCGCATTACTTCATCGAGTTCGATATGTTTGACTTCTTTATTATAATGAAGACTCAACGTATCAATATCTAAAGCTGGCGATATATCAAGATTTACTGGTGGCAATTGCGCTGTATCTCCCAAAAGAATCATTTTGCAATTGGTTCCTGAATAAATATAGGATATCAAATCATCTAGCAACGAACCATTTTCATACAACTTACTTTCTTGATTTACATCAGAAATCATCGAGGCTTCATCGACAATAAAAAAAGTGTTTTTGTGCTTGTTGGGTTGCAAAGTAAAACTCACGCCACCACCAGAATTTTTCTTCGGAAAATATATTTTTTTATGAATGGTAAATGCGGGTTTGTGCGAATAATTGGCAATTACTTTTGCCGCACGACCAGTTGGTGCTAGCAACACATATTTTTTACTAATTTCGGCAAGATTATTAACGATGGTAGAAATAACCGTTGTTTTTCCGGTTCCAGCATATCCTTTTAGTACAAAAATTTCATCATTATTTGCATTGGTAATGAATTCTGCAATTTGTTGAAAGAAGATGTCCTGTTTGTAGGTGGGTTGAAACGGAAAATTTCTGGTAAGGATGCTGTAAAAATTACTGGAATTCATATGGATAAAAATCTAACCGCAAAGTACGCAAAGTTTTTCTCAATGCATACAATAAATTTAATCACAGTATTATTTTAATATTTAATAATCTTTTCAGAATAAATCAATTTATTGTTTTTATCTGAAATTTTTACAAAATATAAACCTGAAGCATAGTTTTTAAGGCTTATTGTCTCTAAATCATTTTCTGTATTTTGGCTTTTTAAAATTGCCTTACCAAACCCATCAAAAACAGTAATTGTGACTTCTTTATTAGAATTGTTGAGGTTTTTTATAGAAAAATCATCGTTGGTTGGATTTGGATAAATAGAGTATGGTTTTATTTTAAAATCTTCTACAAATAAATTGTTTGATTGCCAAAAATAAACAATTTGATCTTCAAAATTTCCCTGCAATATTATATGAAATGGATTAGTTGACATCCAATTATAAGAAACATTTCCCGAGTTTGAAATTGTTTTCTGTCTAATAACATTTGTAAAAATTCCAAAAGGTGTTATAAGTGTTCCAAAAGCATCATAAACACTATTAACAGTATTAATTTGAGACGAAGAGCTTGATTGATAAGTATCAGTAAAATTTGCACCAAATGTATAAGGAAATTGAAAAATAATATACGAGTTACCTGAATAATTTTGAAAACTACTAGTCTCAGTATAAGCCAAAAACTCTAATGATCCTGAATTTAAATTATGTATATTGTATGATAATAATCCATTATCATTAAATTCATAAGTGAAATTACCTGTTGGTATTAAGGTACCGAAAGGTACCGAACTAGTAGGCACAACACTCATTGAATAATTTGTTGGTGTTATGACAATTGAAGAGTAATCCCAAATTTGATTTTCACCAGCAAGACCATTATTAAATCCTGTAGTTGATGCTCTAAATGCATTTGCTGTAAAATTTTCAGGAAAATCATCAGCAGTCAAAACTGGTTGTGCCAAAATTGAAAAATTAAAACTAATACTTAAAATTAGAATGATAATTTTTTTCATACAATTTATATTTAAATCAAAAGTAATTATTTTTTTAACAAATAAAATTTAGAATTTGAAATTTGTTTTCAACTTTAAATAACATCAATCAAAATTATTGTAAGTTTGTCACATCCTGATTTTAAAGTCAAAATACGTTTATGTTAGTGAATAATGCCAATATTACCGAAAAAAATTATAAAAAACTAGTTCTTCAAGTAGCTCAAAATAGAATGTCTTTCTGTTGTGTAGATACTTTAAATGAATCCATTCTAACTTACAATGAAATTACTTTTGATATTACAGATAAAACAATAACTATTGAAGAATTGTATTCAAAAGCATATAACGAACATAATGATTTACGAGCATTGTATGACGAAGTTGTTGTTTTACACGATAATAATTTAGCCACTTTTGTTCCTACGCCACTTTTTGATGAGCATTTTTTAGGAAGCTATTTACAATACAACAATAAAGTTTTTGAAACCGATTTTTTTGCTTTTGACACGATTTCATCTTATCAAATGAATACTGTATATATTCCAAATGTAGCTATCAATGCATTTATGATAGAAAAATATGGAACCATTACTTATAAACATTCCTATACAATTCTAGTATCTAAACTACTTGCTGCATCAAAAAATGTAGACGAAAAAAAAATGTTTGTACACCTAAAAGAAAGCCATTTTGAAATTATTGTAGTACAAAATCAAAAATTACTTTTGTTTAATTCTTTTGAGCATACTTCACCAGAAGATTTGATTTACTATATTCTTTTTACTGCAGAACAATTGAATTTGAATCCAGAAAGTTTCAAACTTGAATTTTTAGGCAATATCAATGAAGAAGATTACAACTTTAAAATTGCTTATAAATACATTCGCAATGTATCCTTAATGGATACTACTGATTTACAAACAAAAAATTCGTTTTCAAAAGCCGACAATTTAAAGCATTTTATACTTTTTCAATCGTGAGAATCATATCCGGAAAATACAAAGGAAGAAGACTTTCTCCGCCAAAAAATTTGCCTGTTCGCCCAACAACTGATATGAGTAAAGAAGCATTGTTTAATGTTTTGAACAATCATTTCAATTTTGAAGGATTGAAAGTTTTAGACTTATTTTCGGGTACTGGAAACATTAGTTATGAATTTGCATCAAGAGGAAGTAATAATATCACTTGTGTAGATGCCGATTTTGGTTGTATCAAATATATCAAACAAACAGCAACGGAATTCGATTTTAATATTGCTGCTATTAAAAGTGATGTATTAGGATATATAAGTAAATGTAAATCGAATTATGATATTATCTTTGCCGATCCGCCATATGCTTTAGATCAAAAAACTTTTGACAAAATTGTTTTGGCAATTTTTGATAAAAATCTACTTAATCCAGAAGGAATGATGATTATAGAACATTCAAAATATACCAAACTAGACCATTTATTGCATTTTTCGTTTAAGAAAAGTTATGGAGGTTCTATTTTTAGTTTTTTTGAAATGAATGCTCAAAAAGAGACTGAAAAAATTTCAGAAGAAGATTAAAAAATAAAAAAGCAGATCTATAAGCCGGATTCTGTATTTCGATTACTCAAAACCCTTATCATTTATCTAGGCTTGCAATTACTCACAAGCTCCATCTTTCTACCCTTCGACAACGGACGAGAAATCCTTAAATGCCGATATACTTGAAATTTCACCGCATAGAGTTTACCTGGTTTCAC
>JAYTNO010000052.1:0-1916 GCA_043748275.1 Flavobacterium sp.
CTTTTGGAAATAGTGTTGATTTTTTTAAAATTATCATCAACACCTTTTAGATAGGTAACCTGTTCTTTTCCGTCAAAATAAAAAAGCACGCGTTCTTCAATAACCTTGCTGTAACTGGCAATTCCGTCAATATTTTTGAGTTGTTTTTCCTGACTTGGCGTAACAAAAATTGATTTTCCTTTAGCAGGATTCACTTTTAAATCAGGATCGGAATCATTGGAAAACGACAAACTAAAATCGCGCAATCCACTAAAAACGGAAAGCACTACAAATAAAGCCATGGCACCAACAATTATTCCCATGGAAGCAATGCTCGTAATAATATTGATAGCATTGTTTTTGCTTTTGCTAAAAATATAACGTTTCGCTATGTAAAGCGGAAAATTCAAATTAGAATTTCTTGCGTTTTTCTAAAAGATCACGATTTTCGATAGGATTCTCTTTTGCGGAAAGAGCATTGTCAATTTTCTCAATATAATCAAGAGAATCGTCTATATAAAAAGAAAGATTTGGAACTTTTCGCAATTGTAATTTCACGCGTTGAGATAAATCGTGCTTAATCAATTTGCTGTTTGATTTTATAGCAACCAACAACTCTTTGGCTTTGTCCTGTGGAAACACACTCAAGTATACTTTCGCTACAGATAAATCGGTAGTCACGATTACTTTAGAAACAGAAATCATCAAATTTGAAATGCCATTTTTACGCACCTCGCCTTGTAGAATATCTACTAAATCTTTTTGTAAAACACTTCCAATTTTTTTTTGTCTATTCGTTTCCATGGTGCAAAAGTACAAATTTTTAACAGCACTAAGAAGCTAAGGAACAAAGTTTAGTTTTATTAGATTTTTTAATTACCTACTTTTACAAATAGAATTGTGCCTTTGTGGTAAAATAGTTTACTTATGAGAAAAATTGAACATATTGGAATTGCTGTAAAAAATTTAGAAGTTTCAAATTTACTTTTCGAAAAACTTTTAGGCATATCGTCCTATAAACAAGAAGAAGTTGTTAGCGAAGGAGTGAAAACTTCCTTTTTTATGAGTGGGCCTAACAAAATAGAACTCCTAGAGGCTACAAACTCAGAAAGCCCTATAGCTAAATTCTTAGAAAAAAAAGGAGAAGGCATTCATCATATTGCTTTTGATGTGGAAGATATTATTTCCGAAATGGAACGATTAAAAAAGGAAGGCTTTGTTATTTTAAACGAAACTCCAAAAAAAGGAGCGGATAATAAATTAGTAGTTTTTTTACACCCTAAAGGAACCAATGGTGTATTAATTGAACTTTGTCAAGAAATCCAATAAAAATAGTTGCAAAAAATTAAAATTAGTGGTAATATTGCAACCTCAAATAAAGCTCGCTTTATTCACCGAACACAGCTTATCAATAGAAAAACTGTGAGGTAAAACAGGTCCTATAGCTCAGTTGGTTAGAGCACCTGACTCATAATCAGGTGGTCCTTGGTTCGAGCCCAAGTGGGACCACATTTTTAAAAAGACATGAAAATCATGTCTTTTTAAATTTATATAAAAACAGTTTAAGAATATTAATTACCTTTACAAGTCATATTAATAACATTTGTTTTATTGTTTTTTCTATTATTGTTTTAGATTTGCCAAGAAAAAAAACCAAAGGGTTTATTATTTCGTAAACATTAGTATGTTTATACAAATTGTTAAAACTTTAGTTTAAATAGGTTAAAACTTTTGAAAAGAATTTATTTTTTTTACATTTACGCCGATGAAGATTGCCCTGAATAGAATATTATTTATTTTGGTTGTGCTTTTTTCAAGTGTTGCAACTAATGCAGCACCGGGAGGACCACCGCCACCAACACCGCCACCACCTCCAGGTTTTCCATTGGATGGTAGCGTTTTTTTGTTGGCATTACTCTCGGTTATTTATGGATTAT
>JAYTNO010000053.1:0-1915 GCA_043748275.1 Flavobacterium sp.
GAAACCTTCGCTCCTGTTTTATATTTATTAAAATATTCGGGCGATGTTACTAATGCTATTGAAGTTCAAAACGGAGTAGCTCAAGGATTATCTTCGGCTATTATGACGAACAATCTTCGCGAAGCCGAAGCATTCCTTTCTGTAGCTGGTTCTGATTGCGGAATTGCAAACGTAAACATCGGAACATCGGGAGCTGAAATTGGTGGTGCTTTTGGTGGTGAAAAAGAAACTGGAGGCGGAAGAGAATCAGGTTCTGATGCCTGGAAAGTGTACATGAGAAGACAAACCAATACAATAAATTACACAACAAGTTTGCCATTGGCACAAGGAATTAAATTTGACTTGTAATCTTAGAAGAAAATAGAACAAAGAATAAAGAGAAAAGAAAACCCTGCAAAATAAACTTGCAGGGTTTTTACTTTTAATCTTGTCTTGTCCTGAAATAGCGATACACAAAAAGTATCCTTATGGAAAAACATGAAGAAAGCCGCTATGTAAAGCGCACACAAAAAGACTATACTATGTCTTTTAAATTACAAATTGTTCAAGAAATAGAACGCGGCAAGCTATCACCAACAGAAGCTACAAAGAAGTATGGTATTCAATGTAGAAAGACAGTTGTAGAATGGTTGAGAAAATTTGGTAATTTTGATTGGGAAAATCAAACGCCATCTAATATGCCTAAATCACCCGAACAGAAAATAATGGAACTTGAAGCGCAAGTTAAATTATTAGAAAAACAGAAGTCTTTTTTAGAACAACGAGCTTTTGTTGCTGATAAGAAAGCCATCATTTTTGATATGATGATTGATATTGCAGAAAAAGAATATCAAATTGACATACGAAAAAACTCATCACCCGAACAATCGACCATTTTAAAGCACAACAAAAACAAACAGTAATGTTTGCCTGTACTTTGTTCGGGATAGATAGACAGGTTTATTATCGAAGAATAAAACGGCGTATTATCAAACAAGATAAGGCCGCATTGGTAGTGAATATGGTTATAGAAATCAGGACACAAATGCCTAGAATTGGTGCTAAAAAATTATATTATTTACTAAATCAAGATTTAAAAATGCTACAAATAGGAAGAGATAAATTCATAGATATTCTCAGAGCTAATCATTTATTAATTATACCAAAACGTTCTTATCACATCACCACAAACTCACACCATCGCTTTAGAAAGTATAAAAATCAAATACTAGATTTACAGATAAGTAGACCAGAACAAGTCTGGGTGTCGGACATAACTTATATCGGAAAAAGAGAAAATCCTTGCTATTTAAGTTTAATAACGGATGCTTATTCCAAGAAAATAGTTGGTTATAATGTCTCTGACAATTTAAATACACAGAGTAGTTTGGTGGCATTAAAACTAGCTATTAAGCAAAGGAAAAACAAAGAAATACCACTAATACACCATTCCGATAGAGGATTGCAATATTGCGCCAATGAATATCAAAAAACATTAAGTAAAAATGAAATTCAACCCAGTATGACACAAAACTCTGATCCATACGAAAATGCTGTAGCAGAAAGAATAAATGGTATTTTAAAGCAAGAATTTTATATTGATAAATACAATAAAAAACTTCCTATTATGAAGCAAATAATAAAAGAAACTGTGGTGATTTATAATGAAAAAAGACCTCATTTATCAAACCATATGCTCACTCCTAATCAAATGCATCAACAAAGTGAACTGAAAATGAAAACCTATAAAACTAAAATCACCATCAAAAACGTTTTTGATGCTGATTAATTTATTTAAATTTGTTTAATAATCTGTATCGATTATTTAGGACTAGTCAAAAACATATCTTTGTTAAAATTTATACCATGTTTTCAATTATTATTCCAGTTTATAATAGACCTGATGAAATCAAAGAGCTTTTGGAAAGTCTTTTGA
>JAYTNO010000054.1:0-1913 GCA_043748275.1 Flavobacterium sp.
GTTTATTAATAAATAAAATTAAATGTTATGGAAACTGCAAAATTAATTGATGTACTAAACGAACTAATAACTATAAACAATGATAGAATTGAAGGTTATCAAACTGCTTCAGACGAAACAGAAGAACAGGATTTAAAAGCATTATTTTCACAATTTATTTCTACCAGCCAAAAGTGCAAACGCGAATTGGTAAGTGAAGTAAACAGACTTGGAGGAGAAGTAGCCGAAGGCACTAAGACATCAGGAAAATTCTTCCGTGTGTGGATGGATGCCAAGGCAGCCCTTACAGGAAAAGACCGTAAAGTAATTCTCGACTCTTGCGAATTTGGTGAAGATGTGGCTAAAGGTACTTATGAAAAAGTATTAAAAGATAACTTGGCAGAATTGACTTCAGAACAACAAACCATGCTTAGAACCCAGCATTCAGTTATAAAAACAGACCATGACAAAGTAAAATCAATGAGAGACACTTTGGTAACTTCATAAATATAATAACGAAATTTTGCTATGAAAAGGAAAAATTCCGATAGGTTTATACACTATCGGAATTTTTATATAAGCTAATGAAGTTTTATTTTAGAATCTGAGCTGCGTGTTCCTTGGTCTTTACTGCTACAATTACTTCATCTATTATTCCCTGTTCGTTGATGACAAAAGTCGTTCTGTTGATTCCATCATACTCTCTTCCCATAAATTTTTTAGACCCCCAAACTCCAAAAGCTTCAATGACTGACTTATCCTCATCTGCCAATAATGGAAAAGGAAGGTTAAATTTGTTTTTAAATTTGGTCTGCGCTTTGGTGCTGTCAGCGCTAACGCCAAGCAGCTCATAGTTATTGGCTTTAAAACGCTCAAAATTATCTCTCAAGTCACAAGCTTCGGCAGTACAGCCTGGAGTGTCTGCTTTTGGGTAAAAGAAAACGACTAATTTTTTTCCAGTATAATCTTCTAATTGGTGGAATTTATTATCTTGATCAAATCCAGAAAAATCAGGTGCTTTATCTCCTTTTTGTAATGTTGTCATTTTTTGATGTATAAGTTTTATAAATTTACGTTCAAATTTAGACTAAAATGACCAAAAAAGAATGTGCAACATTTGTTATAAATACGTTAAAAGAAATATATCCTGAGGTTCCAATTCCTCTTAACCATAAAAATCCATACACTTTACTCATTGCCGTTTTGCTTTCCGCTCAATGTACAGATGTTCGTGTAAATCAAATTACTCCTATCTTGTTTGCTAAAGCAGATAATCCATATGACATGGTGAAACTTTCAATAGAAGAAATCAAAGAAATCATTCGCCCATGCGGGCTTTCTCCAATGAAATCTAAAGGCATTCGCGGATTATCGGAAATAATAATAGCAAAACATAATGGAATTGTTCCGCAATCATTTGAAGCACTTGAAGAGTTACCTGCTGTCGGACATAAAACAGCCAGTGTGGTCATGTCGCAAGCATTTGGAGTTCCTGCATTTCCTGTTGATACTCATATTCACCGATTAATGTATCGCTGGGATTTATCTAATGGCAAAAATGTAGTTCAGACCGAAAAAGATGCTAAAGCAATTTTTCCAAAAGAATTATGGAATGAGCTGCACCTTCAAATTATTTGGTATGGCAGAGAATATTCCCCGGCAAGAGGCTGGGATATAGAAAAAGATTCAATCACCAAATTAATTGGCAGAAAATCGGTGTTGGATGAGTATTATAAAAAAACATCCCGATAATAGTATCGGGATGTTTCTTAATTAGCAATGAGATCGAAATTAATATTACCAATCTTAACAATATTTAATGCACAAGAATATTGTAGGATTAAACGAATAGTTTCTTTTTTAGGTAACATTTTTTTTGGTGCTAATTTTCTTTTAGAGTAAAGTTTTGCCATATAAAAATGAAGTTGGTTTTA
>JAYTNO010000055.1:0-13283 GCA_043748275.1 Flavobacterium sp.
TTAGAGAAAACAATAGAGTCAATTGCTTTACTTTCCATTGCAGACGATCGAAAAATAGTTTTAAAACCATTAGTTGATTTCATTCAAAACAAAGTAAATAATAAGGAAGAAATTCGATTGAATTTTATATGTACACACAATTCTAGACGAAGCCATTTCTCTCAAATTTGGGCGCAAACAATGGCTTTTCATTTTGGTGTCAAAAATATTTTTTGTTATTCTGGCGGAACAGAAGCTACTGCAATGTTTCCAAAAGTGGCAGAAACTTTAAACAAGCAAGGATTTCATATTCAAAAATTAAGCGAAGAAAAAAATCCAGTCTATGCTGTGAAATATGACGAAAATCAACATTCAATGATCTGTTTTTCGAAAACTTTTGACGCTATTTTCAATCCCAAATCAAATTTTGCAGCTATAATGACGTGTTCTTCTGCCGATGAAGGTTGCCCTTTTATAGCTGGAGCTGAAGTTAGATTGCCTATTCGTTATGACGATCCAAAAGCTTTTGACGGAACCGAAGTAATGGATAAAAAATATGCAGAACGCAGTTTAGAAATTGCTTCAGAAATGCATTATGTATTTTCTCAAATTAAAAAGTAAATATGAAGAAACGGCTTAATTTTCTAGATCAATTTTTAACCCTTTGGATATTTCTTGCCATGTTAATAGGTGTAGGGATTGGATATTTTATTCCCAATTCCTCCACCTTTATCAATTCGTATTCCTCCGGAACGACCAATATTCCTTTGGCTATCGGATTAATTTTGATGATGTATCCTCCTTTGACCAAAATTGATTTTTCTAAAATACCCAAGATGTTCGAAAACCCCAAATTATTAACGGTATCTTTTTTTATCACTTGGATAGTTGGTCCGTTTTTAATGTTTTTATTAGCTACTTTTTTCCTAAAAGACTACCCTGAATATATGACGGGATTAATCATTATAGGAATTGCACCTTGTATTGCAATGGTAATTGTCTGGAACGAATTGGCCGAAGGAAATCGCGAATTAACGGCAGGATTAATAGGAATTAATAGTTTGTTACAAGTTTTTTTCTTTAGTCTGTATGCCTATTTTTATCTAAAAATCATGTTGCCACTATTTGGTATCAAAGGATTAGAATTGAATATTACTATTGCCGAAATTGCTAAAACTGTTGGTATTTATCTTGGGATTCCATTTGCTTTGGCAATGATCAGTCGATTTGCAATCAAGAAATTTATGGGTGATAAATGGTTCAATCAAAAATTTATACCGTTTGTTTCTCCCATTACTTTGATTGCATTATTATTTACAATTGTCATCATGTTTAGTCTCAAAGGCGAGATGATTGTTGATTTACCTATGGATGTTATTAGAATTGCCATTCCGCTAGTAATTTATTTTGCCATAATGTTTTTCTTAATGTACTTCATTGCTAAGAAAATAGGCGCCAATTATTGTGACGCAGTTGCTTTATCATTTACTGCTTCTGGAAATAATTTTGAATTGGCCATTGCTGTTTCTATTGGGGTTTTTGGCATTAATAGCGGACAAGCTTTTGCTGGAGTTATCGGACCATTGGTAGAAGTTCCTGCTTTGATACTATTAGTGAATGTTGCTTTTTGGTTGCGAAAAAAATATTTTCAAAAAAATATAGAATCGAATTTATAAATTCGAAATAATTTTATCATTCATTTTTTTATATAGGATACTTTATTATAAAAATAAATAATTACAAATTTGTATATAGAAAATAGTTTAAACTATAGTTTTTATCTATAAAAAAAACAAATAGCATAGTTTTAATTTCATAATTTAGCAATGCTAATTAAATAAAAATAACATTCATAAAATGGAAAACAGTAATAATCAAAACAACGCTGCTAGTGATACTAGTTACAATGTAAACAACGAAAGCAAATGTCCTTTTACAGGTGCTTCATCTGCAAAGAAAGGCGCAGGTTTTGGAACAAAAAATAATGATTGGTGGCCCAACCAATTGCGTTTGAATATACTTCGACAAAATTCAAATCTATCCAATCCAATGGGAGATTCTTTTGATTATGCTAAAGAATTCAAATCATTAGATTATAATGCCTTAAAAAGAGATATTCTTGAATTGATGACTACTTCTCAAGATTGGTGGCCAGCAGATTTTGGTAGTTATGCAGGGTTTTTTATTAGAATGGCTTGGCATAGTGCAGGAACTTATAGAACATCAGATGGTCGTGGTGGTGCAGGTTCAGGAACACAACGATTTGCACCATTAAATAGTTGGCCAGATAATGCCAATCTAGATAAAGCACGTTTGTTACTATGGCCTATCAAACAAAAGTATGGTAAGAAAATTTCTTGGGCCGATTTAATGATTTTAGCAGGAAACTGCGCTTTAGAATCAGCAGATTTTAAAACTTTTGGTTTTGGTGGTGGTAGAGAAGATATTTGGGAACCAGAAGAAGATATTTATTGGGGAATTGAAAAAGAATGGCTTGGTGATAATCGTTATTCAGGTGATCGTGAATTAGAAAATCCGTTAGCTGCCGTTCAAATGGGATTGATTTATGTCAATCCAGAAGGTCCAAATGGCAATCCAGATCCGTTATTAGCGGCTCGCGACATTCGCGAAACGTTTGCAAGAATGGCAATGAATGATGAAGAAACTGTTGCACTTATTGCTGGTGGACATACTTTAGGAAAAACGCACGGTGCTGCTGATCCGAGTAAATATGTTGGTCCAGAACCAGCCGCAGCAGGAATTGAAGATCAAAGTCAAGGTTGGAAAAATTCTTATGGAACAGGAAATGCAGGTGATACTATAACTAGTGGACTTGAAGTTACTTGGACCAAAACACCAACGAAATGGAGTAATAACTATTTTGAAAACTTATTCGGTTTTGAATGGGAATTGACAAAAAGTCCTGCTGGAGCACATCAATGGAGACCCAAAGATGGTGCTGGAGAAGGTTTGATTCCAGATGCTTTTGATGCTACAAAAAGACATCAACCTTTTATGTTAACTACCGATCTTTCGTTACGAGTAGATCCTGTTTATGAAAAAATATCAAGACATTTTCTTGAAAATCCTGCAGCTTTCAATGATGCGTTTGCAAGAGCATGGTTCAAATTAACCCATCGTGATATGGGACCCATAACACGTTATTTAGGTCCAGAAGTTCCTGCAGAAGAATTGATTTGGCAAGATCCAGTTCCTAAAGCATCAAGTCAATTAATTGACAATCAAGATGTTTCTAATTTAAAAACCGCAATATTAAATTCTGGTTTATCAATATCTGAATTGGTAGCAACAGCATGGGCTTCTGCATCAACTTTCCGTGGTTCAGACAAACGTGGTGGCGCAAATGGTGCTCGAATTTGCCTTGCACCACAAAAAGATTGGAAAGTTAATAATCCGAGTCAACTGGCAAAAGTACTCACTGTTTTAGGAAATATTCAAAACGATTTCAATACTTCTAATAGTGGAAAACAAGTTTCTATTGCTGACGTAATAGTGTTAGGAGGAAATGCTGGAATTGAAAAAGCTTCAAGAAATGCTGGATTTGACGTTGTTGTACCTTTCACACCAGGAAGAACCGATGCTACTCAAGAACAAACCGATATTGAATCATTTGAAGTTTTAGAACCCCAAGCAGATGGTTTCAGAAATTATGTAAAAACAAAATATACCGTTTCTGCTGAAGAAATGTTGGTAGATAAAGCACAATTACTCAACTTAACTGCTCCAGAAATGTCCGTATTAGTTGGTGGTATGAGAGTGTTACATACTAATTTTGATCAATCTCAAAATGGGGTATTTACAAAACGTACAGAAGCATTAACCAATGATTTCTTTGTTAATGTATTAGATTTAAAAACTAAATGGAAAGCAGTTTCAGAATCGGATGATGCTTTTGTAGGAACCGATCGTGCGACTGGAACCATAAAATGGGTTGGAACTCGTGTTGACTTGATTTTTGGCTCAAATTCTGAATTAAGAGCTATTGCCGAAGTTTATGCCAGTACAGATGCACAAGAAAAATTTGTTAAAGATTTTATTGCATCTTGGAATAAAGTTATGAATCTAGATCGATTTGATTTGCAATAATTAATTTCATAAAAGCAAACTAGTAAAAAGTGGTCACAACAAGTGACCACTTTTTTTGTAATACTAATTTTCAATCAGATTAACCAATAGTAAAGATTTTTTTATAGACTAAGTTTTATATATTTGTTTAAATGAAAATTAGCAAAGCGTTAATTTGAATATTTTTTATTTAGAACAATCATTATATGAATTTTTCCAATTTATTCAGAAGAAAATCGATAACAACAATATTGAAACAAGGTGGTGATGGTGAACATACCGGATTACATAAGGTTTTAACTGTAAAAGATTTAACTTTTTTTGGAATAGCAGCCATCATTGGTGGAGGAACTTTTAGTGCCATAGGGAATGCTTGTTTTTCAGGCGGACCAGCCGTAATTTTACTTTATATCATGTGTGCTGTAGCTTGTGGGTTTACCGCAATGTGTTATGCAGAATTTGCTTCTAGAGTTCCCGTTTCTGGAAGTGCTTATACCTATGCCTATGTTTCTTTTGGTGAAATATTTGCTTGGATTATTGGTTGGGCTTTAATTATGGAATATTCTATAGGAAACATCTATATCGCTTTTTCTTGGAGTGGTTATTTTACCAATTTATTGGAGACTTTTCATATTCATCTTCCGGAATGGTTAACCATCAATTACAAATCTGCTCAAGATGCTTTTCTTGCAGCTAAAGGCGATGAAGGTTTGTTGGCTTGGCAAAATGCACCTGTTATTGGTGGTTTGAAAATAATTTTTGATTTGCCCGCAGTTATTATAAATCTATTAATAACATACTTGGTATACCGAGGTACTAAAGAGTCTAAAAACTTTAGTAATGTTATGGTGTATATAAAATTAGCCATTATTTTATTGGTAATCGTTGTAGGTGCTTTTTATGTAGATATAGATAATTGGACACCTTTTATGCCCAATGGTTTTAAGGGTGTAATGGGTGGTGTTTCTGCGGTGTTTTTTGCCTATATTGGTTTTGATGCTGTTTCAACATTAGCAGAAGAATGTAAAAATCCACAACGCGATTTACCAAAAGGGATGATTTATTCTTTGGTAATTTGCACTATCGTTTTTATTGTTTTGGCCTTAGTAATTACCGGAATGGTATCGTATACACTGCTTGGTGTTAGCGATCCTTTGGCCGAAATATTTGCATTAAAAGGAGTAAAATGGATGTTGTTTATTGTCTCTATAGCTGCTGTAGTAGCAATGACAAGTGTTTTACTAGTTTTTCAAATGGGTCAACCTAGAATTTGGATGACCATGAGTCGCGATGGATTGATGCCAAAGAAATTCTCAGAAATACACCCAAAATACAAAACACCTGGATTTGCAACTATTGTCACCGGTTTGGTGGTTGGAGTTCCAATATTTTTTACAGATGAAAACTTTGTTTTAGACTTTACGAGTATCGGAACTTTATTTGCTTTTGTGTTGGTTTGCGGAGGTGTTTTAACCCTTTCTCCTCAAAGTGAAGCAGAAATTGCTGAGCGAGAAACCAAAGGAAAATTTAAAATTCCCTACATCAATTCAAAATATATTTTCCCTTTAATTTGTCTATCGGCTTTTGGAATGGTGCAATATTATTTGCCTACTTTTTTCCCAAATATGTTTAGTTATTCGGATGATTTTTTTGCAACAAATGTTCCTATGGTGCTATTTATTCTTCTTTGTATCGTTATGTGTGTATTGGCATTCCTAAAAAATCTATCATTAATTCCATTATTAGGATTAGTGTCTTGTTGTTATTTATTGACAGGAATGGCAGTTTCTAATTGGCAATGGTTTGGAATTTGGTTGCTTATAGGACTTGTTTTTTATTTTATGTATGGTTATAGAAAAAGCAAGTTAAATGGTATTGAAAAATAAACTAAAAAATCCCGAGCAATCGGGATTTTTTGTTTGTTATAATTTAATAAATTTCTCAACCGTTTTACCTTTATCAGATTGAATAGTAATAAAATAGGTTCCTGTTTTTAATGATGCAACATCAATAGATATTTGAGAATTTATATCAGATACCACTTGCGTTTTTACCAATTGGCCTATGGTGTTATAAATGGTGATAGATTGTATCACTATATTTGATTTAGATTTTAATTGTATCTCATTTTTTGTAGGGTTTGGAAACAAAACAACAGAATTTTTCAATTCATAATCTTCAGTTCCATTGGTTGAAATAACTAATGGAACATCACAATTTGCACCACCTAATAATTGTACATTTCCGCTAGTGTTATAATTAGTCCAAACCAATAAATTCTGTTCACCGTCATCTAAACAAATACTACTTAGATTAGGTAAGTTTTCAAATCTAAAAGGAAAATCTAATAAGTCAGGATCATAGATAGGCAATACATTATTTCGAACATTTATTGAAGTTAAGTTTGGATTGTCTGAACAATATAAATGATACCACAAACCGGTTTGACTACAATCGATTACTGATAATAAAGTTGAATTTAATTCAAGAATATAGAGCGAACTTAAACCATTTAAATTGATTGTAGAAATAGAAGTAAAACTACAATCTAAAATCTCTATGTTAGGAAACAATTGCGCATTGATTGTTGAAATTGGGTTATTATTGCAAAGCAACGTTTTTAATGCTGGTTTTTCTCCCAGAATTAAAGTATTGATCAGATTTTGGTCACATTGAAAATTAATTAATAAAGGTGAATCAGATACATCTAATGAAGTAATTGAATTAATAACACAATACAAATAAAGTAGATTACTAAGTCCAGAAAGATCTAAATTTGTAAGTGAGTTAAAACTACATCTTAAAAATTGTAAATTATTTAAACCTGAAACATTAAGTGTACTCAAATGACTTACAGCACAATTTAAATACACTAACGAATTTAGGGTACTTACATTAAGTGCATTGAAGTTATTTCCGCTGCAATCTAATTTTGTTAAATTGTTAAAAGACAAAATACCTTCCATCGATAAAATATCATTTGTACCATCAAATTGATTTGTTGAAACATCTAGCTCTAATACATTTTGCGCCTCACTGAGTTGAATTTGACCATCATTGTTTGTGTCAACATCTGTCAACCAAGTTGGAGAAGTTAGATGTGCACAATTTGTATTTACCAATCTATTTTTAAAATTCACATCAGGAATATTCAAAATTTGAGATTGTACAGAAAAACTAGCCAAGAAAACAAGGATAAAAAAGTATAAATTTTTCATAATCAATAGATTTGACATAAAGATATGGATTTAAATTATATTGAATAAAAAAAAATACGTTTAAGATGAACTCAAACGGATGATGATTTAATTTTATTAAAAAAAACTATAAAACTTCTAACTCCATCATAGAGTCTTTCATGACGAGATATTTTCGTTCGATATCATTATCTAGACCAATCAAGAAGTGTAACTATTATAATTTTATAAACTTTCGGATTAATTTTCCTTTTTCAGTTTCTATAGTTATTGAATAAATTTCACTTTTTAAACTTGATGCATCTATAGAAAATGTTTGACTTAAATTTGTATTAGAATAATGTTGAACTAATTGTCCTAGCATGTTGCATATTGAAATCGATTTTATTTTTATGGATTGTTTAGTTTCGATATTCAGTTTATCATGTACTGGATTTGGATAAATAGAAAATAAATTATTGGTATCGAAACTCTTATCTTTTAGCGAAGAAATTGTTGTTGACGCTACAGAAGTAGTTGCCATAAAGTTATTGTCAAAATATATTGTTGCAAAATTTTCTATTACAGTTCCTAATGCTACTGTATTTGATGGTTTAATTCTAAATGCAATAAATCCTCTACTAGCTGTTGGATTTACACTCGAAGGTTGAAGCGAAATGTCATCAAAAAAGAATTCCAATTTGTTATTTGAACTCAATTTTGCTCGGAAAGCATGACTAGAGGCTTCGATTCTTAAGCTATTAACATCTAGTGTTGAAGGTAAAAGATCTTTGATTACTACTTTATTAACATTTTCGCTACCTTCATTTTCAAAGAAAATTACATAATCGAGATAATCATCACTACTTGATAAAGTATTTTGTGCACTTCTTGCCTGAACGATTTCCTGTTTTGGACATCCAGAAACAACTTCTTGATATAAATCATAGCTATTATTTGTAAGGTTTTCATCACCTTGTGGTGAGGTTATTGTTGCGTTAAAATGATAAAAATCACCAATATTAACAGGTGGAGAACTAGTTGGAGAATTAACATAATATTCTAATAGGATAGTACGAGTTTCAAAGGGTGATAAATTTGTAAAATTCCAATTTAAAACGTTTAAAACTGACGTGTCTGGTAGAATTGAGGAACTTATCAAGTTTATGCCTTCGGTATATTTTGTTAATGAAATTGTTCCAGATTGAATTTGATTTCCTACATTTTTATACGACAAGAAAATTCTATGAACACCTCCAATAATTGGCTTATAATAGGGTAAAAAAGTAATTGACAAATCAGGATGATTTCCGCTAGACTCTAAACAAAAATCAGCAATTTCAGAATTGCCATAAGTATTATAGTTATAATTAAATGATGTAGGAGAAAATGTATAATTGGTATTTTCTAAAACCGGATTTACGGAAACTGTATTTTTTATATTGTAAAGTTGATATGCTCCAATTGTGTTTGTAAAAGTGTAACTAATATCATCTCCGTCAACCATTTTCATTTTCATTTGTGTTGTGTTTATATCACCAGAGCTACAACCATTATTGTTAAAATCATATTTAAGATTTCCGCTTACAGAATTGTATAAACCACCAGGATAACTAAAACAATAAGAAGTATAAATTGCGTAAAGATTTTGAGTACCTAGACTTTCTCTAACCAAATCTTCTTCTTCATCATCAATACAAATATAAACTACTTGCCCTTCAGAAGGATATAGGTTACTTAAGTTTAAAGAATTTAAAACAGAACCATTTTTAATAATTAATACCTTAATTAAATTTTCTGAAATATTTAAATCTTCCAGATATAGCAAACTACTAAAGTCAAAAACATCTGGCTCACCACCTTCTAAATAACTACAATCCAATACTTTTAGTTTAGGAATTTGACTATAATCTATACTAACAAAACTATTGTATATTGATAGATTTTCTAGATTGATGCTGCCTTCAAGATTTATAATAACTTTTGGATTAGGTATATCATAATCAATTGGTCTAATGTTTATAATACGCAACTCTTTTAAGAAAACTAAATTAGAAACATTTATAGTTTGTAATACATTAGAATCGGTATGATTGAATTCTAGATAATCAAGTTGTGTTAGAGATGTAAAATCTGCCGAAGTGATATCTTCAAATGTGCACCATCCAAAATTTAATTTTTTGATGTTTGTAAAACTTTCAATGCCTGTTATATTTGAAATAATAAATTCTAATTCAATAGTTGGTGCAAAAACGATACTTTTTACAGCTTGTGCTTCAGATAATTGTATTTCATTATCGTTGTTTGTATCTACATCTCCATCTAAAATGTTATCATTATTAAAATCAGCACAAATACTAGTAATCAGCGCATTTTTTAAATTTAAATCTGGAATATTCACAGTTTGCCCTAAAAAGGTAAAAGGAATAAAAAGTATCAGTATCGTATAAAGTAGATGTTTCATTAAAATGATTTTAAGATAAGTGCTTAAAAATAATAATAATTGTTTGAATATCCTAGCTATAATTATATAATGAAGTCGTTTAAACTTTTTCGCTTCAATCAAATAAGTTCAAACGACTTCAATAAAAATAGTGCACTCAAGAAATTCTCAAACGGATGATAATTTAATATTACTAAATAAACTATAAAACTCCCAACTCCATCATACAGTCTTTCATGGCGAGATACGTTCGTTTGATATCATTATCTAAGCCTATAGAAAAACGAATCAATCCATCGGTCAATCCCATGGCTTTTTGTTCGTCAAGCGGAATTTCTGATGAAGTTGATGTTCCTGGTGCAGAGAATAAGGTTTTATAAAATCCTAAACTCACTGCCAAATAACCCAAATTGCGTTTTTGCATCAATTCCATCAACTCATTGGCTTTATCTATGGTGCCTACATCTATCGTCATCATTCCTCCAAAACCGTACTCTGGATTAATCATTCCGGCATACAATTTATGACTTGGGTGACTAGGTAAACCAGGATACACGACTTTCAATCCGTCTTTTTCAAACTGTTGTGCCAAAAACAACGCATTGTGGCTATGTTGTTTCATTCGGATGTGCAACGTGCGCAAGTTTTTCATTACTGAAGCCGATCGCAAACTGTCCATTGTTGGACCCAAAAGCATACTCGCACCTGAGTTGACATCTTTCAAGCTGTTGATAAATTCTCGTGAGGCACAAGTTACACCACCAACCGTATCACTACTTCCGTTGATGTATTTGGTTAAAGAATGAATGACAATATCGGCACCTAATTGTATAGGTGCTACTGATAATGGCGAAAAGGTATTGTCAACCACCAGTTTCAAATTGTGTTTTTTGGCAATTATAGCCAAACCAGCGATATCTGCTACTTCCAATAACGGATTGCTTACGGTTTCACAATACAAAACTTTAGTATTGGGTGTAATGGCTGCTTCAACAACATCTAGTTTGGTGATGTCTACAAAAGTGGTTTTGATGCCCAATCGTGGAGTGAAATTTTTCAAAAAAGCATACGTTCCGCCATAGATGGTTCTGCTCGAAACAATATGATCGCCTTGTGAACAAAGTTGTAGCAAAGTAGGAGTAATGGCTCCCATTCCTGAAGCGGATACATTGGCTGTTTCTGTACTTTCCATCGCTGCAAGTGCTTGATCTAGGTATAAATTGCTTGGTGACGAATGGCGTGAGTACAAATAACAACCTTCGGCATTGCCTTCAAAAGTATCAAACATCGTTTTTGCCGAAAGAAATGTATAGGTTGAACTGTCTGAAATCGAAGGATTCACACCTCCAAATTCACCAAAATATTGTAAGTCTTGTATTTTATCTGCTGGATTAAAATCGGTCATCTTGTAGTTGTGTTTAATTACTAGTTGTTAGTTTATTATGGTTCAAAAGTGGTCTATTGTAGACAAAAAGTCAATAATAGCACTAAAAATTAGAAAAATAAACTATTAAAAGTGTATTTTAATGAAAATATATCTATTTTTGAAGTCATAAATATCCTCAACTAGATTATTTAACCCATTGAAAGTATGGATGCTATTGACAAAAAACTGTTGCAATTATTGCAAAAAGATACCAAAAAGACCACAAAAGAATTATCGTTAAAGCTCAATTTATCTGTAACGGCAGTCTATGAACGCATAAAAAAACTGGAGCGAGAAGGCATCATTCATCAGTATGTTGCGCTGATAGACAGAACTAAAATCAATAAAGGATTTGTTGTGTTTTGTCACATCAAACTGATTCAACATGCAAAAGATTTCTTGACTACTTTTGAAAAAGAAGTCGTGCAACTCGATGAGATATTAGAATGTTTTCATGTGAGTGGCGATTATGATTACATCCTCAAAATTTGTGTAAAAGATATGGAAGAATATCGCGAATTTATGGTAACCAAACTCACCACTTTGCAACACATTGGCAGTACACACAGCACTTTTATGATTGGCGAAGTAAAAAATACGACTGCGTTTGCTTTGTGATAAAAAGAATTTTACAGTTTTATTATTTTTTGAGTGACTTTTCCTTGTTGTGTTTCAAGAGTGATAAAATAGGTTCCAGAATGAAATTCGCTTAAATATAGTGATGTATTTTGTGTAGAAATAGTTTTTAGAAGTTGCCCTAATGTGTTATGAATAGTAATGTTTAATAATGTTTCCTTTTCATCAAGTACAATTGTGATATTGTTTTTTGTTGGATTCGGAAAAACTGTAAAAGCAGAATGGTTGTTTGAATTTGAGAGGTTCAAAACCGCACAATTAGATAAACAATCGGTTGTTACTGATGTAGTTGGTAAATAAAAAATATTGTTTACATAATTATACTCATCTACATCGCAACAAACATTTTGAACTAAAGGTGTGTTATCAAAATTAATACCTGGAAATGGAGGTTCTCCTCCAAAATCGTACGATCTTACATTATTTTTTAAATTTACAGTTGTTAAATTTGGATTTTCATCTGCCCAAATAAAATAAACTTTTGTTCCACATAAATTTATTTCCGACATTAAATTATTAGAGCAAATTAAATCAGTTAGATTAGTAAAATACTGCAAACCTTCTAGAGAACTAATATTAGAATTAGCAATATCAAGACCTAATACTATTTGTGCTTCACTTTGTTGAATTTCTCCATCATTATTGGTGTCAATACCTAATTGAATTAGTTTTGATTTAAAATTTACATCTGGAATAGGAACTATTTGACCAAAGTGTTTTATCGGAATTAGCAAACACAATAAGATAAAGTATAATTTTTTCATAATGAACCGTTTAGTAGAGTAAAAATATAAATTCTAATTTGATTCTTATCTTACTTATCGTTATTATTTTAAAATCAAACACATTTAAGGTTCTTATTTTTTTTAAATAATTTATTTTTAATACAATTGAAATTGATTTTTGACATTGCAATTGAAATTGAATTTGTAAATTTGCAACACTTAAAAATAAAAAACTATGAGTTCATTTGACGTAGTCATTATAGGTTCTGGCCCAGGCGGATATGTTTCGGCAATTCGTTGCGCACAGTTAGGTTTCAAAACCGCCATTATCGAAAAATATTCCACACTTGGAGGAACTTGCTTAAATGTGGGTTGTATTCCATCAAAAGCTTTGTTGTCGTCTTCGCATCATTTTAGCGAAATTGCTCATTTTGCGGATCACGGAATTGAAGTTTCTGGTGAAGTAAAAGTGAATTTGGAGAAAATGATTGCACGTAAACAAGCAGTTGTTGACCAAACTTCGGGAGGAATCAATTATTTGATGGACAAAAATAAAGTAACTGTTTTGAACGGATTAGGATCTTTCGTAGATGCTACTCATGTTGCCGTTTCAAAAGCAGATGGAACTTCGGAAACTATCGAAGCTAAAAACATTATTATTGCTACAGGTTCTAAACCATCTTCGTTGCCGTTTATCAAAATTGACAAAGAAAGAATCATCACTTCAACCGAAGCTTTGAGTTTGAAAGAAGTGCCAAAACACTTAGTAATCATTGGTGGTGGAGTTATCGGAATCGAATTAGGACAAGTTT
>JAYTNO010000056.1:0-5227 GCA_043748275.1 Flavobacterium sp.
CGTTGTATATTTGCACTCGAAACAGCGCGGGATAGAGCAGTAGGCAGCTCGTCGGGCTCATAACCCGAAGGTCACAGGTTCGAGTCCTGTTCCCGCTACTAAATTAAAGCCATTCAGAAATGAGTGGCTTTTTTATTATTATCATAGCTTAAAATTATTATGACACATAAAGCAGGATTTGTCAACATTATCGGAAACCCAAACGTTGGAAAATCAACATTGATGAACGCATTTGTTGGTGAAAGATTATCAATTATTACTTCAAAAGCTCAAACTACGCGTCATAGAATTTTAGGAATTGTGAATGGAGAAGATTTTCAGTTGATTTTATCAGATACGCCAGGAATTATTAAACCTGCTTATGAGATGCAAGCATCCATGATGAATTTTGTAAAATCTGCTTTTGAAGATGCTGATATTTTAATTTATATGGTTGAAATTGGCGAACAAGAGCTTAAAGATGAAGCTTTTTTTAATAAAATAATACACGCAAAAATTCCAGTTTTACTTTTATTAAACAAAATTGATAATTCAAATCAAGAACAACTAGAAGAACAAGTTGCCTTTTGGACAACAAAAGTTCCTAATGCTGAAATATTTCCAATTTCTGCTTTAAAGAATTTTAATGTGCCTGAAGTTTTTGCTAGAATAATTTCATTACTGCCAGAATCACCTGCTTATTACCCGAAAGATCAATTAACAGATAAGCCAGAACGTTTTTTTGTAAACGAAACTATTCGTGAAAAAATTCTTTTAAATTATAGTAAAGAAATTCCATATGCTGTAGAAATTGTTACTGAAGAATTTTTTGAAGATGAAAATATCATTCGAATTCGTTCTTTAATTATGGTTGAACGTGATACTCAAAAAGGAATTATTATTGGGCATAAAGGTGCTGCTTTGAAAAAAGTTGGGATTGAATCTCGTGCCGATTTAGAAAAGTTTTTCGGAAAACAAATCCATATCGAATTATATGTGAAAGTCAACAAAAATTGGAGAAGCAATGCCAATATGTTGAAACGTTTTGGATATAATCAATAATATTTTTTTATCTGATTTTATTTTAGTTTTATTCTTCTGAAAGAATTTTAAGAAATAAATTTTCTAATTCATTCATTTGACCATTACCATTATGCCTAATTTGTCTTGCTATAAAATAGAGCAAACCCCAAACAATTACCATTAAAATTAATATTATTACATCAAAAGTAATTGATTGTTTTAAAATATAATTTGAATAGGCAAACATCAAAAAAACTGTAAAAATTCCTATTACTATAAAATGAAGAAACATAAATAAAGTCCATAAAGATTGGTCAGGGCCAAATAATCCTCTTATATGGGTTTCGTTTTCGTTTTTCGTTTCTAATTGAAGGTGTAAATGTGGTGACCAATATTCTTTTTTATCGCCAATTATATACATCCAAATATGATTTTCAGCGACCTTTAATTTAAATTCATCAAATTTATTCAGACTTGCTTTTTCAAATTTTTGTCGAACCACATCAATATTTTCAGATACATCTTTATAGAAACGAAGCCTCAATCTAATTTCTTTATCAGCATTCATAAGTATTGCATTTAAGATTTTGATTATAAGTGTAATGCTAATGTAGTAAAATATTAGATATTATACTATTAAACACTACCTTTGCATCCCGATGGTGCAAAAACTGTTAATCGGAAGAAGTAAATATTTGAATAAGCATTATGAATAACATTGTTGCCATTGTAGGAAGACCAAACGTAGGAAAGTCAACTTTATTTAATAGATTGATACAGCGAAGAGAAGCTATCGTAGATTCTGTTTCGGGAGTTACTCGTGATAGAAATTATGGAAAAAGTGAATGGAATGGAAAAGAATTTTCTGTAATCGATACCGGTGGTTATGTTCGTGGTAGTGATGATATTTTTGAAGGTGAAATTCGTAAACAAGTAGAACTTGCTATTGATGAAGCTGATGTAATTATTTTTGTTGTAGATGTTGAAGAAGGTATTACACCAATGGATGATGCTGTTGCTAAAATGTTGCGTAAAGTAACAAAGCCAGTGCTATTGGCTGTAAACAAGGTTGATAATGCTATGCGTGAGAAAGACGCAATAGAGTTTTATAATTTAGGATTGGGCGAATATTATACATTTGCAAGTATTTCTGGTAGTGGTACAGGAGATTTATTAGATGCCCTTATAGATGCTTTTCCTGTAAAACCAGAACCAGTTCAAGAAGAAATTGTATTGCCTCGTTTTGCAGTTGTAGGAAGACCAAATGCTGGAAAATCTAGTTTTATCAATGCCTTGATTGGTAAAGAAAGATTTATGGTTACTGACATTGCAGGAACAACTCGTGACGCAATTGATACTAAGTTTGATCGTTTTGGATTTGAATTTAATCTTGTTGATACAGCAGGAATCCGTCGTAAAGCAAAAGTAAAAGAAGATTTAGAATTTTATTCGGTAATGCGTTCTGTTCGTGCAATTGAACATGCAGATGTATGTATTTTAATAATAGATGCTACTCGTGGATTTGAAGGACAAGATCAAAGTATTTTTTGGTTAGCAGAAAAAAATAGAAAAGGTGTTGTAATTCTTGTAAACAAATGGGATTTGGTTGAAAAAGAAACGATGTCTACTAGAGATTATGAGGAAAAGATTCGCAAAGAATTAATGCCGTTTACTGATGTGCCAATTCTTTTTGTTTCTGCAATAACAAAACAACGTTTACTAAAAGCACTTGAAGCAACAGTAAAAGTTTACGAAAATAGACAACAACGTATTTCTACTTCTAAATTCAATGAATATATGTTGAAAATGATTGAAGCTTATCCGCCACCAGCATTAAAAGGGAAATATGTAAAAATAAAATATTGTATGCAGTTGCCAACTCCAACACCTCAGTTTGTGTTTTTTGCCAATTTACCTCAATATGTAAAAGAAGCTTACAAACGTTTCTTAGAAAATAAAATTAGAGAACATTGGGATTTTTCAGGAGTTCCAATTGATATTTATATTAGAGAGAAATAAAAAAATGCCTTCATAATTTGAAGGCATTTTTTTTTAATATAATTATTATGGATTATATCGTTATTACCAACTTCCACTACTTCCACCACCAGAAAAACCTCCACCACCAAAACCGCCACCAAAACCTCCGCCACCAGAAGAGCCACCAAAGCCTCCACCGCCGCCAAATCCACCACCACCATCACTTCGCCCTAGGCTGCTCAAAATAATAACATCTAACAAACTAGGTCTTCTTCCAGAATTTCCAGAATTTCCTCCATTGTTTTTAGATTGAGAAATGATAATAATAATGATGATAATAATGATGATAAAAGGTAAAATAGGGAAACCTTCTTTTTTATCCGATTTTAGTTCTCCTTTATACTTTCCTTTAAAAACTTCAAAAATAGCATCGGCACCTTTGTCTAAACCATTATAATAACTTCCGGCTTTAAATTCAGGAATTATAATATTTCTAATAATTTCGCCTCCAATTCCAGCTGTAAGTCGATCTTCAAGACCATAACCAGGATTTATAGCTATTTTTCTTTCATCTCTAGCTACCAAAATAACAACGCCATTATCGTCTTTGGCACTTCCGCCAATTCCCCAAGTTTGTCCCCATTTTGTGGCTAACTGACTTACATCTTCTCCTTTTAGAGTCTCTACAGTAATCACAACAATTTGAGTTGTCGTAGAATCTGAGTACCGAATTAGTTTTTCTTCAAGCTGAGATTTTTCAGTTGCACTTAATATTTTTCCGTAATCATATACCGAAGTTTGAAAACTTGGTTTCTCAGGAACATCAAATTGTGCTAAACTGATTTGTGTAAACAGTAAACAAACAAGAAGCTTAAGGACTATAGAAAAGTTTATTTTATTTTTCATTATCCTTTTGATATTTCGTTTGATAACTCATTTGTATCTCCATCTTGATAAGGAAAATATTTTTGCAATTGTTCTCCAGCTTTAGAAATGCCATCTACCAAACCTTGTTTGAAATGTCCTTTTTTAAAATGATTGGCCATAATTTCTTTGGTACTATCCCAAAAATCTGCTCCAACCAAATCATTAATGCCTTTGTCTCCACAAATTGCAAATGCTTTGTCTTTTACAGCAACATAAAGTAATACTCCATTTTTGAGTTCGGTTTGATCCATTTTTAATAAATGGAAAACTTCCAAAGCACGATCAAAATGTGCAATGGAAGCTTCTTTTTCTATATGAATTCTTATTTCGCCAGAAGTTTCTTTTTCTGCCAAGCGAATTGCCTCGACAATTTCTAGCTCTTCTTCTTTGGTTAAAAAATCTTCAACTTTTGACATTTTTTTATTTTTTTGAACACAGATTTCACAAATTTTAACAGATTAAAATTTGTGAAAATTTGTGAAATCTGTGTTGGATTTTATATTTTAGAATTTTACTTCAACCGGTTTTTCAGCACCTTCAACAGCATTAAAATAGGCTTTTTCTTTAAATCCAAAAACACCAGCAAACAAACTATTTGGGAAAGTTTTAATATGACTGTTGTATGGTTTTACCGCTTCGTTAAAACGTGTTCTAGCAGTAAGAATTTGGTTTTCGGTACTAGCCAATTCGTCTTGAAGTTTCAAGAAATTTTGGTTTGCTTTCAAGTCTGGATATTGCTCAACAGTAACTAATAATCTAGACAATGAACTACTCACGCCACTTTGTGCTTTATTAAATTCTGCCAATTTTTCTGGCGTAATGTTAGTTGGGTCAATTGTAGTTTGGGTAGCTTTTGCACGAGCTTCAATTACAGCAGTAAGAGTTCCTTTTTCGAAATCTGCAGCACCTTTTACAGTATTTACTAAATTACCTATAAGGTCATTTCTTCTTTGGTAAGCAGTTTGAACATCTCCCCAAGATTGTTCTACGGATTGTCCTAAAGTTACAGCCGTATTATTAATTCCTTTAACCCAGCCATAAATTGCAAAAATTGCGACTGCTACGATAATCCAAGGCAAAAATCTTCTCATTTTTTTTAATTTTTAAGTTTAATATTTAGTTTTTGTTTTTAATTGAAATCACAATTATTTAAATTTCATTTTTTATATTTAATAATTGCATTTTTATTCCTTCAAGTTTAGAAATGATATCAAACTTGTCTAGTGTTTTCTTTTGTCCTTCTTTCAAATGTGTTTTGGCGCCTTCTAGAGTAAAACCTCTTTCTTTTACCAAATGATATATTAGTTTTAAGTTGTTT
>JAYTNO010000057.1:0-28100 GCA_043748275.1 Flavobacterium sp.
AAATTCCCAAATGTAAACAAAGCATTAGGACCAGAAATGAAATCAACTGGTGAAAGCATTTTGTTTATAGATGATTTAAAAGATGATCAGTTTTATGAACTTTATTCTAGACGTAAGATGTATTTGAGTAAGTAAACTTTAGTTTTTATAAGTGTGTTTTTTTAATGAATTTGTTTAAACTTTTTTCAATTGGATACAAAATGTACTTTTATCCCAAATTACACTTTCTTTTACTCAGTAACACAACAATTCAGTTAAAAAAAATCTAGATTTGAACAAAAACTACTATTTTTAGCTAAAATCAAAAAAGTTTAAACGAGTTCAATATAAAATTTCTAATTTTATATATTAAAACGTGATTGTTAAAGATAAAGATGGTCTTGCATTTTGTACCAGCGAAATTTGATTGGTGATAAGAATAGGTTGATAATTTAATGTTAGTTTTGAAGCTTTTCTTGCATTTCTTCCAGAACTAATAAAAAAAGGAATGCTTATTAAACTAGAGGCAACTCCTCCTAAGGCAATAAAACCAGAGACATCGGTTTTAGTGTTAGATTCGTTGTCCCAACTACTGCTAAAAGTAGCTAATCCAATAACTGTCATTGCTACTCCACCTCCGAGTAAAATCCAGGCTGTGGTTTTTTGATTTTTACTTTTTTTTAAATAATCTTCTTTAGTAAATGCTGTGCTCGTAATTTCCTGACTAAAACCTTTTACCATAAAAAGCAAAAGGATTAGAAAAATAAAGGTATTTTTCATGACATTAAGTTTTTATGCCTACTCTTTCAAAATGCAGTTTTCGGCTTTCCTGTTTATAAACATCAGCTACAACTAATTAATCATTAGATTTATACATTAAAGGTAGTTATTTATAATTTATTTAAGTAATTATATTTAACTAAACTTTATCTATTGCGAACATCTTATTATACATCAAGTTATACATAAGGGTCGAACTATATGATCTAGTATACATTCTATTACAGTGATTTATTATTTCTATTAGCAGTCTAAATACAGAGTGATTTTGTCTTTTTTTACTGAAAATGTAATAATTTTTATTCCTTTTTACATAGGCAAATAATTTTAGACATAATAATAATCAATCATTATTTTTAGAAATGAAATCTACCGGTGAAAGCATTTTGTTTATTGATGATTTAAAAGACGACCAATTTTATGAATTATACTCTAGGCGTAAGATGTATTTGAGTAAGTAAGTTATTTATTTATAAAATGATTAAATCCCAATTCATTAAGAATGGGATTTAATTACTTTCTTCTTACATAAATGTGCTTTATATTATTTTTCCCGCTTTCGCGTTCATCAATTACAAACTTATCCATACTTTTTAGCAAGGCCAACATTTTTGGGAAACCATAATTTCTTGAATCAAAATCGGGTTTCTTTTTAAGCATCAAATTTCCTAAATCTCCAAGAAATGCCCAACCGTTTTCGTCTTCAAGATCAGAAATACTATCAGCAAAAAGCTTTATAATTTTGGGATCTATTTTACTAATTGCATTATTTGACTGAGATTTGATTTTAGAATCTGATATTTTATTAATTCCTTCTAATTGATTTTCAGGTTCGTGTTTCTTTAAAATTTCTATATAAATAAATTTATCACAAGCAGTTATAAAAGGTGTCAAGGTTTTCTTCTCTCCTATTCCTATAACTTTCATACCTGCTTCTCGAAGTCGAGTTGCAAGACGAGTAAAATCTGAATCGCTAGAAACAATACAAAATCCATCCACTTTTCCGGTATATAAAATATCCATTGCGTCTATGATTAGTGCGCTATCACTTGCGTTTTTTCCAGAAGAGTAACTATATTGTTGAATTGGTGTTATGGCATTTTCTAATAATACTTTTTTCCAACCAGAAACTGTTGGTTTGGTCCAATCGGCATAAATTCGTTTAAAAGTTGGTGTACCATATTTTGCAATTTCTTCAAACATTTCTTTTACATTGGCGTATGGTACATTATCTGCATCAATCAAAACTGCCAATTTTAGGTCTTTTTTTGTTTCCATATTCAGAAATAGATTTAATTTCTTTTATCAAAAGTAAGTATTTTATAATGAATACTCCTATTCTTGGAATTTGACATTACTTTTCAATTTAGAATTAAAAAATTTTTAAAAAAGCAGTACTTTTGAATTTCAATATAACAAATCAAAAAAATGGCATTTATAAAAAAGATAAATTCTAAAGCTAAGTCTGACAAAAACACTGGTTTTGGAACCAATGCAAGTAGTTATGGTGGCCGTTTTTTGAATAAAAGTGGTAATGCTAATGTTCGTAAATCTGGAATTGGTTTTTTTGAAAGCATTAGTTGGTTTCACACAATGCTTAATATACCAATCTGGAAAATTTTGACAATTGTAATCCTTTTTTATTTTTTTGTGAATTGTATTTTTGCTGGAATATATTATACATTAGGAGTTGAAAATCTTAGAGGAGTTGAAATGACAACACCTTTGGAAAATTTTGGGCAAGCTTTTTTCTTTAGCATACAGACCTATACAACAGTTGGTTACGGACATATTAGCCCTAGCGGATTTCTGACTAGTTTTGTTGCGGCTGTTGAAGCGCTTTTTGGATTATTGAGTTTTGCAATAGCAACTGGTTTATTATATGGTAGATTTAGTAAACCTAAAGCGCATATTGTATTCTCAGAAAATGCAATTATTGCTCCTTACCAAAATGCAACTGCTTTGATGCTAAGAATGTCACCGTATAAAAACACTAATCTAACTGATGCTGAAGCCAGACTTACGCTTGGGATGAGTATAGAGGATGATGGCAAACCTGTAAACAAATTTTACACCTTAGATTTGGAACTCGATAAAGTAAATGCATTAACTTTGAGTTGGACACTTGTTCATCCTATAACAGAATCTAGTCCGTTATATAACTTAACTCAAAATGATTTTGAAAATAATGTTGGAGAAATTATTGTTTTTATTCGTGTTTTTGATGATATGTATAGTTCTCAAGTTGTAAAACGGACCTCTTATACATTTAATGAAATAATATTTGGAGCAAAATTCAAACCTATGTTTTCAAGAAATTCTGACAATAGTAAAACTATTTTACAAATTGATAAATTAAATTCTGTTGAAAAAATTATTTTATAAATAACTCTGTTCTGACATTTACAATATTCGAAACTTTATTTTTTACAATTGGCGGAATGTATATATTAAAATCCTCTGAGTTAATAGTAAAATTAGACACTATTTCTATCCCATCATTTGTATTTCTGATTTTAGCTAAAATGACTTTTTTCTGCGTTTTGCCGTGTAATTCTAGTTTCCCTTTTATATAGTAATCTCTTTCTTTTGAAGACAAATCAGATTTTTTAAAGTTCTCTAATTTGCCTTTAAAAGTTGCTTTTGGATATCTGTTGCTATTAATATAATTTTGATTAAAATGCTCTTCCATCAAAGCAACTTTAAACCTAAATTCTTTAATATGAGCCAAAATTGCAATTTCTCCTGTTTTAATATTTAAAACACAAGTTACATCTTCGTTTTTTGCTTTTACTTCTTCGAACGAGGGAATTGAAGCTTCAAAAACAATTTTACCTGTTTTGGTAAGCATTTTAATTTGGGCAGAGTTGGTAGTCATTATCAATAATAAACAAACCAAAAAAATATTTTTCATAGTAATAAAAATTTAAATAGGCATTTAGAAATGAAATAAATAGTTGTTATGTTTTTTTAATAATGAAAATAAAAAATTGAAATAATTATAATTTTAGTACTTTTATTCTCTAACTAATTTACGAAATTTATTGCAGTTTTTATTATTCAAATTGAAATAATTGCCAATTAAATATATAATTAAAATGAAAAGAAAATTTATAGCCTTATTATTATTTTTAGTTATTATCCTTTATGGATTCTATTTTTATTTATATCAAAACCGTCGAGATATTACTGCTGAAAAAGCTTCTTATACTTTGACAGTTGCAAATTTGCAGAAAGAGTTTTCTCAAAAAAATGAAGGTTCAAATAAAAAATATTTAGATCAAACTATTGCTATAGAAGGCATTATAACCAATATTGATGATGAAAATCATTCGGTGACATTAGACGAAAAAGTTTATGCTGTTTTTAATGATTCTATTTTAAAAAATGTGGCTTTAAAAAAGAAAGTAAAACTAAAAGGGCGGTTTATTGGTTATGATGATTTGCTTGATGAATTTAAAATTGACCAAGCTTCTATTTCAGAATAAAATCAATTAATATTGTTTTTTATAAAATAATATATTTGATTTTATAGTAAACAAATTCAAAAAAAAACCATTTCAGAGATGAAATGGTTTTTTTTGAAACGATATTTTATTTATTATTCTTTTATAAATTTCTGAGAATAATCCTTATTGTTTTGGTCTTTAAGTAATAGAATATATGTTCCAATTGAAAGTTTTTCTATATTCAAAATTGAGTTTTCAACCTTAGATTCTAAAACTAACTTTCCGTTTAAATCAAAAACTTGCGCTTTTTTGAAGATAACATTATTATCTGATTTGATATTCAATACTTTTTTAGCTGGATTTGGATATAAACTAAATCCTGCATTCTTGAAATCACTAATGGCAAGTGTTGAACCTTCGGTAACTCTTAATGATCTATTTATTGATGGATTATTAATAACATCAACAAGACCAGATGGCCATCTGATAATAACTTGAGTAATTGCTGTTGCTGTTCCCAATCCGAAATTAGCTTTTAATGAACTCATGTATTTAAATCCTTGACCACTACGCACGTCTCGAATTTGTTTTCCGAAAGCACCATAAATTTCTACTCTTGCACCTATACCATTGCTATTACTTTCTATACCAAGTAACGAAACTGCAAACCAGTTGTTTCCGTTAGGAATTGCATAACGAATAGTTGTACCGTTCATAATATCTAAAAAACCATCATCGTTAAGATCTCCAACTCCTCCAACTGCCATTGAAGGATATGTTGTTGGTGCAAAGAAATTATTCCCTTCATTAAACATAATTTTGTTTCCACTTCCCATAACATCTACAAAACCATCATTATCAAAATCATATGCAATGTGATCAATGTTTGTAGAAGTATTGGTATCCCATCCAGATCCAGCGGTTATATTTGTAAAAGCTTCTTCTACAGCATTTGAAGTATCTAGATTGTTTCTAAAAAATTTATGTGTTCCTCCACTGGCACCAATCATAATGTCCATATCGCCATCATTATCAAAATCTGCAATTGCGGATGACCAAGATTGAACGGGTTGAATGTTGATTTGAGCTATAGCAGAAATATCAGTATAAACTCCGTTTCCATCATTTCTATGCAATTCACAAGGTGGTCCAGAACATTTTGAGATAAAAACATCTGAATCTCCATCATTGTCAAAATCTGTAAATAATGTTGAATAATTTCCGCCAATTGTACCAAAATTCATTGCTCCTGGAGTAACATTAGATTGATAAAAAGTAAAATTACTTGCACCATCATTTAGATAATAACAATTTGGGGCAATATCGTGACATGAAAAAGCATCTAAATTTCCGTCATTATTAAGATCTGCAAAATTTGTTCTTTGACAGAAAATATATTGTCCTGGAGTATAACTAGTATATGCCGTTCCTGTTTCATTTGATTGCCAAAACGAAAGTCCACTTCCATTACCTAACAATAAATCATTAAAACCATCTCTATTATAATCTCCAGCTGCCATACTCCAAGTTGGCATTTGACTTGTACCAGTTACAGGAAAATCTGTAACTGTTAATGCTCCTGAATCGCCTTGAAAATGAACTCTTAAGTTATTTGGGCTTACTCCTACTATATCATCTTTACCGTCACCATTCATATCAACAACACAAATATTGTATGAACTATTGATTGTAGAAACCGTTTGATTATTATATGAAATTGGAACAACAATTATTGCTTCGGTTAATTCAAAATCAAAACCGACTGTACTCCATTTATTATCCCAAGCAATATAGTAAGTGGTTCCAGCATTTACATCAAATGTTCTTTTAGATAAGTTTGAAGTGTTGTCTAAAACACAATCTACAATACCTGAATTATCTTCGCTAAAAAGACAACTAAGTGTTCCTGAACAAGAACCTGTATAAACACTAAAATTGGTGTCTTTACAAACATTCACATCTAAATCTGATGAAACTGTAACTCTATAATTTTGTGAAGGTGTGTAAGCATACCATTTTGCTTTTGGAGATGTAGAACAACTTGTTACTAAGTTTGCTCCATTTACTTCATCAACTGTTGTAATTCCTGCAGTTACTGGTATTGCAGTATAACAAGGCGAAGGTACAAAAGGTGCTTCTATTAACTGAAATTCAAACCCAAGAGCACTCCATTGATTATCCCATTTTATATAATAAGTTGTCCCTGCAACAACATCAAAAGTTTTTATTGATAAAAATGTACTTGAGTTTCCAGAATTACAAGCAATTATTCCAGAATCATCATCACCAGTATAACAAGTTAAAGCCCCACAATTTCCTGTATAAACATCAAAATTAGTGTCTTTACAAATATTAACCATTAAATCTGATGTTATAGTTACACTATAATTATCTGTTGGTGTATAAGTATACCATTCTGCCAAACTAGCAGTTGCACAAGATGTCGAAATACTTGTTCCTGTAATTGCAGGCACAATTGTCGTTCCTGCAGTAATAGGTATAGCTGTTGCACAAGTTTCTTGAGCATTAATGAATTGAAATCCTAAACAAAATAACACTATTGTAAAAATTTTACAATAATTGAAATTGTTTATAAAGTGATTTTTGTAATTGTTTTGTTTCATTTTGTTTGTTTTTAAAAGTTCAATTTATTCACATTGAGATAATGAGTTTATCCATTCACGGATGAGAGCAACTCCTTCTTCATGTATTACAGTTCTGCCGTGTAGTGGCATTCTAAAGGATTCATTGGTTGTATTTATTCTATAATACAACATTGACATATTGATGTTTCTAGGATTTACAATTTTATTTAATTCTGGTGGGAAATCTTGCATATCTTCTGTATTTACACAAACTCCCATATTGGTTAAATTATTTGCAGATTCACTAAAGGCAAATCGCATTTGTCTATAATCACAATGTCTGTTATTTTGATGACAATGAGCACAATTGGCATCTACATACGATCGTGCTCTTACATCTAAAGGTTTTGAAGTATCACTATAATCAACTGTAGTATTATTTATTGAAGGAAAACTGAAATTATTTTGCAAATATCCTACTTCAATCCATTTTGTTAATTGATTTTTGATTGTTCTTCCGTAATTATAATTAAAATTCAAATTTTGAGGTTTTATTCCAATAGGTATGTGTGAAGTTTCTAAAACATTGTTTACTACTTGCTGAAATTTATGACAAACATTGCATTGCTCTTCTGATGGAATTCTATAATTGGTTGATTTTATAACATCATTATCATCTTTCCAAGAAATCTGAGTGTAACTTCCTGAAATATCATAATAGGCTTCTGTTTGTTGTGTATTCCAAATATAATCTGCAAAAATCCAACCTGATGCTTTTCTAATCATGATTCGAGTTTCTATAATTCTTGTACCACCAACTGGTGTTATATTTTGAACTTTATCATAATAAAAAGTTTTTATCAATGCAGCACCAATTGGTAATTCGAGAACAGATCCATCACCGTTATAAGTTGCTTTGACACCATTTGGCATCCAAATAAATCTTTTTTTAAGAGCATAATCAGAAAACAAGGAACTTGCTGGTTGATAGGGTATTACTTTATATCCTGGTTTTTGGTTTTTAAGTTCACCTATAAAAAAATGATAATCTGATAATTTTGGAAAAGGAACCTGAGTTAAATCTATAGTAATAGGCGCGTTTTCTTTTGTCGTTGTAATTTGTTTATTATTCTCATTAGATAAAGGCAAATAAGCATCCTCATCATTTTCTGAACAAGAATTTAATGTGATAAATAGAAATAATAAAGAAAGTATAGTGTAGTTTTTTTTCATGCTTTTTTCCCAATTTCAAAATTAATAAAAAAAAGTTAATTACCTAATATTTATTCAACTACGCTTTCAATTAATGCTTAAGCCATTTATTTTAATCTTAAAAAAAGCCTATATCTATTACGATATAGGCTTATTAAAATCTATAATTAATTTTTTATTCTTTTATGAATTTTTGAGAATAACCTTTCCCTTTTTCATCTTTTAATAAAATTAAATATGTTCCTATTTTTAATGTTTCAACAGCAATTGAACCATTTTTTATTTCTGATATCAAAATTAATTTTCCATTCAAATCATAAACTTGAGCTGATTTAAAAACAACTGAATTGTTAGCCGTAATATTTAAATTTTGTTTTGCTGGATTAGGGTACAAGCTAAATTCTGAATTTTTAATATTCGCATTTGCTAATGGTGCCGATCCTTCTTGAACCATAATTCGTTGATTTGAACTTGGATTGTTTATTACATCAACTGTTCCTGATGGCCATCTAATTATCAATTGTGTAATTTGAGTTTCTGCTCCAATTCCGAAATATGCATTCAATGAACTCATATGACTAAATCCTTGTCCGCTTCTAATTTCTCTAATTTGTTTTCCCCAAGCACCATAAATTTCTACTCTTGCTCCAATACCGTTTCTGTTACTTTGAACACCTTCTAAATTTACTGTAATCCAATTATTAGCATTAGGAACATTATAATGAACTAAATTTCCAAATTGAACATCTAGGAAACCATCATTATTTAAATCACCGATTGCACCTTCACTAAAATCCAAATCCATTCCTGTGAAAGTTAAATCTCCATTATTGATATACATTTCTTTTCCGTTTTGCCAAAAGAAATCAACCCAACCATCATTATTGAAATCTGCAGCTTGCAATTCCCAAGATCCAACTTGAGCAGCAATTCCTGTTGTAGCATAGATATCTGTAAAAGTTCCATCACCATTGTTTCTGAAAAATTTATTTTGATCGGATATATTTGACAATAAAAAATCTAAATCTCCATCATTGTCAAAATCTTCAACTGCAGTAGACCAAGATTGTGCGTGATCATCTACACCTGCAGCTGGTGCCACATCAGTATATATTCCCTGACCATTGTTATTATATAATAGATTTATCCTTTTTGGGTCATTTATTGTTGCACCTCCACGACATTTTGCTTCATACATATCTATATCACCATCATTGTCATAATCAGTCCAAATGGTTGCATAGTTTCCTCCTTCATTGCTTGTTGGAAAAAAAGAAAAATCTAAATTTAAATTTCCAGCTCCATCGTTTCTATAAGGATGACTTTGATTAACATCATGACAAGCCCACAAATCTAAATTCCCATCATTATTGATATCAACAAAATTAGTTCTTTGAGTAAAAATACTTTCAGGATATGCAATTATAGAATAATCAGTACCGTCATCACTTGCCTTTAATACAGTTACTCTACTTCCGTTTCCTAGAACTAAATCATTATAAGAATTTCTATCAAAATCTCCAGCAGCTATACTCCAATCTGGAATACTTACATTCGTTGCTAATGGATAAACATAGGTTGTAAATCCTCCAGATATTTTTTGATCTAATATTGTAATTTGATTATTTTGAACGGTTACTATGTCATCTAAATAATCTTTATTCATATCAACAACTGCACAAATATTTGAACTTGTTGGAATAGTTTGTGTTGTAAATGAGACTAAAGGCGCTACAAATGGTTCTTCAATTAATTTAAAATCAAATCCAGTTGAACTCCATTTGTTATCAAATGCAATATAATAAGTTACTCCTGCATTTGCCGTAAATGTAGCCATAGATAAAAAAGAATTTGTATTACCTGAATTACAAACAATGGTACCGTTATCATCATCACCTGTATAACAAGTTAATGCACCACAAGTTCCTGTATAAACGTGAAAACGGGTGTCATTACAAATATTAATTGGCAAATCTGTAGTAATAGTAACAGAAATAGTTTGTGATGATGTATATGAATACCATTCTCCAGCAGTTGCTCCTGCTCCATTTGCAGCACAAATAGGATTTGGAACTTCTGCACCATTAACTGCATCAATTGTATAAGTACCGGCAGTTATTGGCAAAGCAGTCATACAACTGTCTTGTGCATTGGAATATTGTATTCCAATAATTAAAATAAAAAATAAGGTAATTTTTTTCATAAGTGGTTTTAGTTGATTTATTTTAGTGACAATTAGGCGGTAAGGAATTTATCCAATCTTTCATTAATTGAACTCCTTCATCGTGTATCATTGTTCTACCAATGATGGGCATTTGCAAATCGCCTTGATTGGTATTGATTCTTAAAACTAATTCTGAATGATTTGCATCTCCTGCATTTATAACATATGGTCCATCAGGAACATTAAATAAAGGTGGTAAACAAACTCCAAAAGTATACATATCTGTGTTATGGAAATCGAATCTTTGTGGTGTATAATCACAATGTCCTCCATCTCTATGACAATGTGCACAATTGATATCAATATAAGAACGCGCTCTTAATTCTAATGGTTTACTAGCATCTTTCCAATTTACAGTAGAACGAATAGATGTTATTGCAGGTGTTGTATTATCTAAATAACCAACAGTTTTCCATCGTTCTAATTGGTTTCTAGAAAAACGCCCATAATTATAAATGGTATTTAAATTTTGAGGTTTAGGTCCTATTGGAATCGCAATTTCTCCACCTATTGTATGTGTAGGATTTAGTTTATGACAGGTGATACATTCTGTTTGTGAAGGAATTTTATAGGTTGTACTTTTTGTCACATTGTTTTCTATCCATGTAATAGGAATAAAAACTCCGTTTTGTGCAGTGTCAAGAAAAGCCTCAGTTTGATCTGCATTCCAAATATAATCATACAATTGCCAACCGTTACTTTTTCTAATCAACAATCTTGTTTCTATTATTTTAGTAGTGTTCGCAGGTTGTACATTATCATAATAAAAAGTTTTGATAAGAGCAGAACCTATAGGAAATTCAAATACATTTTCATCACCATTATAAGTTGCTTTGGTGCCTTCTGGCAACCAAACAAAACGTTTTTTGTGTGCATAATCAGAAAATAATGAACTTGCAGGCTCGTAAGGAATTACTTTATAACCTGGTTTTTGATTTTTTAAATCTCCAACAAAAAAACGATAATCTGATAATTTTGGAAAAGGAACAAGGCTTAAATCTAAAATTATTGGCGCATTATCTTTTATTCCAATGTATTGTTTTGAAGATTCATTCCCTATTGTAACATAGCTATCATCATCATTATTGGTACACGATATAACAAAAATTGTTACTAAAATAAATAAAGTTAAAACGTAATATTTTTTCATAAATTTTTAATAATGCAATCAAAAATAGTGATTTTTTTGAATTAAAAAATATTTACTCACATTAATAACAATAAGTTATCCTATTTTATAAAAATTTAACATCTGTCTAATTAATATCTAGTTGCACATTGTATTTTAATAAAGTTTCTAAAGCTTCTTTTGCGGTATGATCAAATTGTTCTTCATGAAGATTTCTTTCTTTTTTCAAAGCAATTTGTTTGATACAATTAAAAAAACGTCTAACATCTGACATATTAGATAAAATAAGGCCAGGAACTTTTACATTATTACCCGTTTTATCTTTTGCCACCATTGTAAAATAGGAAGAATTACAATGTTTTACCGCTCCAGTTTGAATATTTTCAGCTTCTACTCGAATTCCAATTATCATAGAACTATTACCAACATAATTAACACTTGCTTTCATAGTCACAAGTTCTCCTACTTCAATAGGATTTAGAAAATCTACTGTATCTACAGATGCGGTTACACAATAGTATCCTGAAAATTTAGAGGCGCAAGCAAATGCAATTTGGTCTAATAATGACAATATATATCCACCATGAATTTTTCCACTAAAGTTAGTATGAGAAGGCAACATCAACTCTGAAATTGTAATTTTTGATGCTTTTACAGGTTTAAATTCTGAGCTCATTATCTATTGTTAAATGGAGATTTTTCTTTTTCTACTTTGGTTACAAAATACTTACTGTCTCCCCACCAAGGAAAGGTTTTGTAGCGCTCAACATATGTAACTTTTACATATTGCCCTTGCATTGTTTTTAAATCTTCAATAACTTTTTTGTCACTATCTAAAATTGAGAAATAAAATATTTGAGCACCCGAAATTCCTTGACTCATTTCTGCTTCCCAAGTTTTAAAAACAACTCCTTTATGACTCACTTTTATCAATTCGCCAGCGCGAAAACCTTCGCTATAAGTAGCATAATAAACAAATGTAAAATAGGCCACACTCACTAGTGTTATTGCCAAAATAATAAATAAAATAATTCTTCTCATAATACTAATTTAAAAATTCGTTTTCATCAATTTCTGCTCTTTTTAATATGCTTTCAGGTAATGCTTTTTTTGCTTTGGCACCCATTTTTTTTAGTTTTTCAACACTGGTAACAAGATTTCCTTTACCATCAACCAACTTGTTCATTGCTCCTTGATATTCTACTTTACTTTCATCTATTTTTTTACCAATTTTAATTAAATCTACAACAAATCCTTCAAATTTATCATACAAAGCTCCAGCTTGACGCGCTATTTCAAAAGCATTTTCTTGTTGTTTTTGATTCGCCCACATACTGTCAATGGTGCGTAAAGTTGCCAACAAAGTTGATGGCGTAACAATCACAATGTTTTTCTCAAAGGCTTTATTATAAAGTGTAGTATCCTCATTTAAAGCTATAGCAAATGCAGGTTCTATTGGAATAAACAACAATACAAAATCTGGGCTTTCTATTTGATAAAGGTCTTGATAATTTTTTTCACCCAATTGTTCAACGTGACGTTTTATAGAATTGGTATGCTCTTTTAAGTAACTATTTTTCAATACGTCATCTTCTTCATTTATGTATTTTTCATAAGCAGTCAATGACACTTTTGAGTCTACAATCATCTTTTTTCCGTCAGGTAAATTAATTACTACATCTGGAAAAACTCTATTTCCTTCTTCGTTGGTATGCGATTGTTGCACATAATATTCTCTATCTTTTTCTAAACCTGATTTTTCTAAAACGCGTTCTAAAACCAATTCTCCCCAATTTCCTTGCATTTTACTATCGCCTTTTAAAGCTTTGGTCAAATTGATAGTTTCTTTACTCATTTGTTCATTCATCTCACGCAAACCAAGTATTTGTTGGCGCAAAGCAGCATGATAATCGATACTTTCTTTGTGTGTGTCTTCGACTTTTTTCTCAAATAATTGAATTTTATCTTGCAAAGGTGTCAAGATATTTTTCATATTTTCTTTATTCTGCTCAGTAAATTTGTTTGATTTTTCTTCTAGAATTTTATTAGCCAAATTTTCAAATTCTTTGGTGAATTTTTCCTGTAGTTTTTCAACTTCTTGTTTTTGCTCCAAATTTCTTTCCCAAAGGTTTTCAAAATCGACTTCTTTTTTGGATAGTTGAATTGCAAGAGAATCTTTTTCGGTTCTAATTATTTCTTTTTCAGAATTTGAATTTTGCAATTGTTTTTCAAACCCCAATTTATCAGCAACTATTTGTTCTTTTAAAGAAGAATATTGATTGTTTAATCCATTTAATTTTTCTTCCAAACCAATTTTTTCTGACTGAAATCGCGCCGAAAACAAAAGCTTACCTATAAAAATTCCAATGGCTAACGCAAGACAAAAAGTAATAACTGCTATTATTGTAGAGTTCATTTTTAATATTAATTTCAAAAAAGTAAATGTAAGGAATTATTGTAGTAACCTATAGAATGCAAACAAAATAAATGTGAAAAAGTTGTCTTAAAAAAGATTTCATATATATTTGAAAAAAAATCAAGATTGCTTTTTAATGAAAATGGCATTATTTTTGAAAAAAAATTAAAGACTAAACAAAAACTTACAATATGAAAAAAACAATTACTTTATTATCTGTATTCTTATTTACTCTTATTTCTTTGGCACAACCAGGTATGCCACCAATAGGTCATTTAACTATTTTTTCTGAAGATGGAGATAAATTTTTCCTGATTTTAAACGGAGAAAGACAAAATGATGTAGCTCAAACCAATTTAAGAATTGAAGATTTGAATCAGCCTTATTATAATGCTAAAATTATTTTTGAAGACAAATCTTTATTAGAAATCTCTAAAAACAATCTTCAAATCACTGATTTTGAAGGAGTTTATATGGATAATACCTATAAAATTAAACGCGACAAGAATAAAGCTGGCAAAATGAAAATGAACTTTTTTTCTGCAATTCCTGTGCAACAAGGATTTATTGCACCAAGCAATGTTCATATAGTTCATTACGGACAACCACAAGTGGTAGAAGTAGTTCATAGTGCTCCATCAAACACCACTACTACAACAACTACAACCCAAAATGGCGGTGTAAATGTTGGTGTTGGGTTGAATGTAGGCGGAATCAATATGGGAGTTTCTATAAATGACTCAACAGGAAATGGTGGCGTAATGCAAACTACTACTACTACAACTTCTAGTTCATCTCATAGCAATCACGATAGTCATTATGAAGTTGAAGATACTAGACCTAGAGGTTGTGGCGGAAATTCTTGTATGTCATCAGGAAATTTTGGAGCAGCATTAGCAACTATTAAAAAACAAAGTTTTGAGGATACTAGATTAAAAACTGCAAAACAAGTTATTACTGCCAATTGCTTGAATGTTGACCAAATAATACAAGTTGCTAATACTTTTAGTTTTGAAGACAACAAATTAGATTTTGCAAAATATGCTTATGATTTTTGTATCGAACCTAGAAATTATTTCAAACTAAATGGTATTTTCAATTTTAGCAGCAATGTTGATGAATTATCAGATTATGTTCAGAGCAGACAATAGTTTCTGAATTAAATATACTAATTTTAGACTGTCAAATTTGGCAGTCTTTTTTTTATTTTAAAGCTATATGCATCACCATTTTATCCTTCACAAACCTTATGGCTATTTAAGTCAATTTGTATATGAACAAAAAAGAAAGAAAAAACTTTTAGGCGAATTATACAATTTCCCTGAAGGAACTATGGCTATTGGTAGGCTTGATGAAGATTCTGAAGGCTTGCTTTTGTTGACTACTGACGGGAAAATGAGTGAAACGATAAGAAGTAAAAAAGTTGACAAAGAATATTATGTTCAAGTTGATGGTATGATTACTCAAGTAGCAATAAAAAAAATACAAAAAGGAGTAGAAATAGGTTTTGAAGGCACAAAATATATAACCAAACCTTGTAAGGCATTTATTTTAGAATCAATTCCTGAATTTGGAGCAAGAGGAAAAAAAATTAGAGACGAACGTCACGGACCAACTTCTTGGGCATCTATAATTGTAAACGAAGGAAAATTTCGTCAAGTTCGAAAAATGACTGCCGCTGTTGGGTTTCCAACCTTGCGATTGGTTCGTGTTCGTATAGGAAATGTTACTCTTAATGATTTAAAAGCTGGAGAAGTAATCGAAGTTGGTGATTTTTCAAAATAAGTAAATAATTAAGTAATTAATATTGCAATTCTAAGGCAAGAAGAATCTCATTAAATGTTAAAGATCGTGAGATTTCTCCTTCGTCGAAATGACAAAAAAAAAGAAATTTATGTTAAACATAGTTTTAGTAGAACCCGAAATCCCTAACAATACAGGTAATATTGGTCGTTTGTGCGTAGGTACTGAAAGCCGATTGCACTTGATTCATCCTTTTGGATTTGTAATAAATGATAAAAATTTGAAACGTTCTGGTCTAGATTATTGGGTGCATCTCGATGTGACAGAATATCAAAATATTGAAGAATGGGTTGCTAAAATTCCTGACATTTCAAGAGTTTTTTTAATGAGTTCACACGCAACAAAATCTATTTATGAAAACGAATTTCAAGATGGAGATTGGCTTGTTTTTGGCAAAGAAAGTGTAGGATTGAGTCAAGAAGTTTTGGCTAAATTTGAAAATCATTTAACTATTCCTATGTCGACATTAATTCGAAGTTTTAATATTGCTAATTCGGTAGCATTTGTAGTTGGAGAGGCAAAAAGACAAATTACAAAATAAATTTAATTTACAATAAACTTCCCTTTTTCGTTATCAAAAATAATATTCTCATTTTTAAAAAGAGAATTAAAAACACCTTTTGAAATTAGATTGCAAGGTTCGTCTTGCTCACAATTTTCTCTTGTCATGACAATCATTTCATCACTCAATTGAATGGCCAAATCAATATCGTGAGTAGAAAAAAGGATGCATTTTTTTGCTTCAAGTGTAAGTTTTTTTAGAAGCTTAAACAAGGAAACTTTATGCACCAAATCCAAATGAGTTGTTGGTTCGTCTAATATTATTAATGGCGTATCTTGGGCCAATGCTCTAGCAATTAAAACAATTTGCAATTGTCCGTCACTGATTTCAAAATGCTTTTTTGACAATAAATGTTCTATTTGTGTGAGATTAATGGCTTCATTTATTTTTATTTTATCAAGTTCTGATAATTTACCAATCCAGTTGGTATAGGGTTGTCTTCCTAAAGCAATTAATTCGTAAACAGTTAAATTGCTTGGTGGCAATTTTTCTGTAAGTACAACACTTAAGTTTTTTGCCAAAGTCAAAGTATCATAAAGTTGAATGTCTTTATCATTAAAAAAAACTTTCCCAGACAATGGTTTCTGAATTCCTGTTAAAGTTCTTAAAAGTGTCGATTTTCCGATGCCATTTTCTCCTATCAAAGAAATCAGTTTTCCTTCTTTTAAATATAAATTCAAATTTTGAGCAATAGTATTTTGCGCGTTTTTGGTTGGATAACCAATACTCAAACTTGAAGTTGAAACTATATTTTTGATTCCTTCCATCTTAAAAACTCTTTTTTCGAACTAATAACCAAATTACTATTGGCGCACCAATCACTGAAGTTATTGCATTTATCGGCAATGTATAATCACTTCCTGGTAGTTGAGAAATTATATCACAAAGTAACATTATAATTGCTCCGAAAAGTAAGGTTGCCCAAAATAAAATACGATGATTACTTGATTGAAAAACAAGTTTAGCAATATGTGGTACTGCTAAACCTATAAAAGCAATCGGACCAGCAAATGCAGTAATCGTTCCAGCTAAAATACTGGTTGCAAAAATGATTATCAATCGCGCTTTCTTATAATTTAACCCCAAACTTTTTGCGTAATTTTCTCCAAGTAACAAAGCATCTAAGGATTTGATACTAAAAAAACTAAGCAACAAGCCAACAAAAACTGAACCTGATAAAATACCAATTGATGCCCAAGACAAATTACCTAAATTTCCCATAGACCAAAAAGTGAATTTTTGTAATTGTTCTGCCGAACTAAAATTGGTTAGAACATTTACAATTGCACTAGAAAAACTTCCAAACATCAATCCTACAATTAATATTGCCATAGTATCGCGTAATTGTTGCGAGACAAACAAAACAGCAAGTAAAACCAATAAACTTCCAAAACAAGACGCTATTATAATTCCGTATGAGGAAATCAAAAATGAACTTAAAAAGGCAGGCAAAAAACTGCTTCCTAAAACCACAAATGCAACACCTAAACTAGAACCTGAACTTAACCCTAAAACATATGGTCCAGCAAGTGGATTTCTGAATAATGTTTGCATCAACAACCCACTAATAGATAATCCTATTCCGACTAAAATTGCGGTGATGGCTTTTGGCAAACGGTAATTCAGAATAATATATTGCCAAGTTTCTTTTGAAGCTTGATTGCCAATTAAAGTCGAATAAACATCTTTAATAGGTATTGAAACAGAACCAAAACTGATATCTAAAACAAATAACAAAACGCTTAGCATTGCTAAAACAATAAAAAGTATTGACTTATTATTTTGAATCATTTGATATTACAATTTATTTCAATTGTTCAAAGAAAAACAATTCATAATTAGGTAACAACTCAGGATGTAAAATTTTAAGCAAATCTTTTAAAACTATATCTGGACGATTTGGCCCAAGTTCATAATATAAAACACCGCCAGTTTTTCCTTTTTTGGTAGCAAACGAAAATACTTTTTTGTTTTTGAAAGCAGTAAATTCTGCATAATTCGGATTGGCATCATTCATTTCAGATAAAGTTGAAAATTGACCGGAACTTATCCAAATTTGAGCCTCTTTTGCCTTTTCAAAAACGGTTTCAAAAGATAATGATAAGCTTCCAGTTCCTGAAGTATTATTCCATAAATAATTGCCATTTGCTTCTTTAATCAATTGACAACCCCAACTATTTCCGTTTGGCAGATACCATTTTCCTTCATAGATATCTCCTAACAAAACCGTTGGTTTTTGGGTAACTGAATTTGCTAATGTTATAGTTTTTTTATAATCACTTTCTATTTGTTTGAAAATAGCAGCTGCTTGATTTTGTTTGTTATATAAAGCTCCAAAAAACTTAATCCATTCTGCTTTACCTAATGGTGTTTGCTCATTCCAATCGCCATTAAGAAGCACTTTTAGTCCGTTTTTTTCAAGATTATCTATTGATGGATTGTTATTGTCAATTCCGTAACCCACAACAACATTAGGTTGCATATCAATAACAACTTCGGTATTTAGGTTTTGATTATTGCCAATTTCACGAATATTGCCAGCATCAATTCTTGCTCTAACTTTTTCTGAAGAAATATAATTCAAATTAGGAAAACCAACTAAAGTATTCTCAACTCCAAGCATTTCAAGTGAAGGAATATGAGTGGTAGAGGTAACCACAATAGATTTTATAGGAACCGAAATTATCGGAAATTGTTTCAAACTATCCGGAACAATTTGATTTTCTTCTTTGAGAATATAAGTGTATTCTTTTTTTGCATCAGGCCAAGGTTTGGTAACTTTTAGAATAGAAAATCCGTTGTAATTATATATTGATAAGCCTTTTGCATAACTTACTTCATTTTTGGTTGAAGTTAAAGTTGATGGTTTGGTTTCTTGTTTGCATTGTACAAATAGTATTATCAAATAAAAAGTCCATCCAAATTTAAAATGACGCATCAATAAAATTTTTGACAAAAGTAAAATAATGTTCTTACAATTTTGTGTTTGTGAAACTTTTAATTCAAAATCAATCTTTAGACTTAGTTTTGAATTAATCAAAAAACTTAGTTGTTGTAAAAATGATTACTAAAAATAAATTTTGAAATGAATCCCATAATTAATTTTTAATCAATTTAAAAGATCCTTTTTGTCCATTTTCAAATTGAAGATTTAAAAAGTAGACACCAGAACTTAATTGAGACGAAAAATTGTCAATTACATTTTTAGAAGATGTAGAAATCAATTGTTTTCCTAAAACATCAAACAAGAAATAGTTTGATATTATTTTTTCTGATTGAATATTGAAATTTGTTGTAAATGGATTTGGTGAAATTTGAATATTTGATTTTTCGAAAGAGGAATTTGACAATAACATCGCAACTGGAATTAAGTCAGTCGATTCAATTACTACATCAAAATTATCTAGTGCATTTTTTAATTCGGTAACATCTTCTTCAAAATAAATTCCAAAATATTGGGTTAAATTTGGAGTTAACTGCCCCATTCCTTTTACTTTGAATGTTTCAAAAATAACATTTAATTCTTCATTATTTGTAATCACATTTCCATTTGAATTTATTCCTATTGGAATTCCATTAGTATCACTTATTAATTTAATATATAATACATCAGCAAAAGTTGGATAATTACTATCTACCGAATCGTAGCATAGAGAAACTTTAAACACATTAGAATTATTATTTAAATCATTAATTAATCCATTAATATTTACACCACTATAATTAACAAAAAAAACTTTGTTAGAACTATCAAATGAATCAATACAATTATAAATATTATGACTTGTTAATATGGAATTTATCTCAGTATCAGTTGTTGAACTTCCTTCACTTGGAGATGATGGATTTATATTTAACAGATTTATAGAAAATCCTTCATTAAAATTAATTTGAACAAATCTAGCATTAGAAATAAAACCAATTTGTAAAATCAAAAAAAGTAGTAATTTTTTCATAATCATATATTTAAGAAATGTAAAGTTAAAAAGAAAAAATGAAATTCAATTTATTTGTTACTAATTGTTTTAAACCTATATTTGCAATCGAATTGAGGTTTTGATTTATCATTTTTAAATCAAATTAAAAGGGAATTAGGTTCAAAACTTAAGCTGTTCCCGCAACTGTAAGCTAAAAAAGCTTGTTGTTATCTACAAAACCACTGAGTTTACTGATTTTTTCAGCTTCTTGGGAAGGTAAACAACAAGACGCAAGCCAGGAGACCTGCCTTTTTTTGTAACAAATATCGAATCTTCGGGAAAAAGATTCTGAAATTATGACTGCAAAAAAGCTGTTTTTATATTGTTTCTTGCTCTTGTGCCAAATGCTTTGTGCGCAAAACGATTCTATTGTAGCTTTGAAAGAAGTCATAATTAGTGATTGGCAACTTAAGAATTTTTCAAATACACAAACGATTACCGTTTTGAACGATTCTATTATTAAGAAAAACCAACCTTCACTAACATCATTATTGAATTTTAATTCAGTCATTTATTTTAAGGAAAATGGTTTGGGAATGGTTTCTTCTCCATCGTTTAGAGGAACAACAGCGCAACAAACAGCAGTTATTTGGAACGGAATCAATATCAATTCGCAGCTTTTAGGACAAACCGATTTTAATACCATTACTACTAGAGATTTCAATTCTATTACTATACGTTCTGGTGGTGGAAGTGCCATTTATGGAAGTAGTGCTATTGGTGGAAGTATCCATTTGAACAATGAACTAGCTTTTAAGAATAAATTTGAAAATGAATTGCAGTTCAATTATGGAAGTTTCAACACTTTTGATGCAAACTATAAAGTTTTAGCCTCTAACGAAAAAGTAAGTTCGCAAGTGAGTATTTCTAGAAACAGTTCAGATAATAACTATACTTATTTAGGAACAAAAAATCAGAAAAATGAAAACGGGCAATTCTATAACACTTCAATGAATGCAAGTTTTGGATATAAATTAAATACTTTTAATTATTTGAAATTATATAGTCAAATTTTTGAAGGAGAACGCCATTTTTCATTGATTTCTTCCACTGACAATAAAACTAAATATCAGGATTTGAATTCTAGAAATCTACTTGAATGGAATTCCGTTTTTAATCGATTTACATCAAATGTTAAAGTAGCTTTTTTATCAGAAGAATATAAATATTTCGAGAACATTAAAAGTAATAATTTTTACTTTGGAAAAGTAGAAAGTTTCATTTCTAAATATGACTTATCTTATAATTGGAAAAATAAAATTACTGTAAATACTATTCTTGATTATACTCAAAATAAAGGTTATGGATCAAGTATTCCTTTTGTGAAAAGAGAAATCGGGAGTGCTACTTTATTGATGAAGCATCTTGTTTTTAGTAATTTTCAATATGAATTGAGTGTTAGAAAAGAAATGACTTCGAATTATAAAAGTCCAATTTTGTTTTCTATAGGAACTAATTATTCTCCATTTTCATATTATAGATTGAAATTAAATGTCTCTCAAAATTTCAGAATCCCGACATATAACGATTTGTATTGGGAAAATCTTGGAAACCCAAATTTGAAGCCAGAAAGTTCTATTCAAGAAGAAATTTGCAATGAGTTTAAGTTTAAAAACGCCTCATTCTCAGCAATTTTTTATCATAACAAAATTAAAGATATGATTCGTTGGGTTCCAAAAGGAGGAGGAAAAGTATCACCAGAAAACACCACAAAAGTTGAAATTTATGGTTTTGAAGCCATAGCAAACTGGAGCAAAAAATTGGGTAATCATCAACTCCAGTTTAACGGAACTTATGGCTATACTAGTTCACAAAATGAGAAAACAGGAAAACAATTAATTTATGTTCCTTACCATAAAATTACGGCAGGTTTTGATTATACTTTTCGAAAATTTGCACTAAATTATCAATATTTATATAATGGGGAAGTCTATACTCAATCAGATAATAATCCTAAAGAAAAAGTAGATTGGTATCTAATTTCTAACTTAGGAATTGATTGTAATTTTGGAAAAATAAATAGCTATAAAATTGGTTTTAAAGTTCTCAATCTTTTTAACGAAAAATATGAAACTGTTGAGAGCAGACCATTGCCTGGAAGAAATTTTACTATCAATCTAACTTTTAAATTTTAATATATGAAATGTTCTAAATTGCTTTTTGTAGCTCTCTTGAGTTCTGTTTTTTTTGCGTCCTGTGTCAAGGACGATATTCCTACATTTCCTTCGCTAGGAAATTATGAGAATGGTTTTTTTGTTTTAAATGAAGGAAATGCTACAAAAGGTTCAGTATCCTTCGTGAAAAATGGTTTAACATCTGTAAATAATAATATTTTTGAAACTGAAAATGCTGGGGATAATATTGGTGGTTATGCTCAGTCAATATTTTTTGATGGAGAAAAAGCATATATAATTTCTAATGGGTCTAATAAAATTACTGTTGTTAATAGATATACTTTTAAGTTAATTTCTAAAATTACTACTGGATTTAATGTTCCACGCTATGGAACAGTAATTAATGGTAGAGCTTATGTTACTAATCTAGGAGATTTTGCAGATTTAACAGATGATTATATTACTGTAATTAAATTATCTAATAATTCTATTGAAGCACCAATTCCTATAGGAGCAATTGGAGAAAAAATCACTGCAATTAATAATAAACTTTATGTTGCAAACGGTAATTATGGTGACGGAAATACGTTAACTATTTTAAATCCTGACACAAGAACTGTTATTAAGACGTTAACTTTTGGAAATTCGCCAAATTCTATGGTTGAAAAAAACGGCAACTTATATGTTTTATGTTCTAATTATACAGCAAACTCTGAATTAGTTAAAATTAATTTAACCACAGATGAAATTGCAACTACAACACCATTAGCATCTTCATTAATAAATGTGCAAAATTTGAATTTAGACAATGATAAAATCTATTTCACTCAAAATTCTGCTATTTTTTCAGATTCATTGAATAGCGCAACAATAAGCGAAACTCCTTTGTTTGTGGCGTCTCAAGCAACGACAATTTATGGATTTAAAGTAAAAAACAATGTTGTTTACGTTGCTGACGCAATAGATTATGTATCGGCAGGAAAAGTTTATATTTATTCTAATACAGGAACATTATCTACTGAGATTACAGTGGGTATATCTCCAAATGGTTTTTATTTCAATTAATGAAAATTATAATAAAAAAAGGTTTTCGGATGTATTTCTGAAAGCCTTTTTTTATTTTTTCAAAAATCCTTTCGGAATTTCATCAAGATACATTTCATTTTGAAGAATTTTCTCTAGGCTTGACTCTTTTAATTCTTGATAAACTTTTGTTGGTTGTTGAGGCAATAATCTTCCTCCTCCAACAATTTTAGCAATTGCAGTACTCAATAAGAGTTCGTTTTGATCGCCAAGTATTCCTAAATTACTCAGGTTTTCTTTTAAGAAAATATCGGGTTGCAACCCATTGATATAATCTCCAAAACCTACTTTATTTACAATCTTAAGTACCAATGGTTGCATCGCATATTTATGACTCGGATTTATATCTTCTTTACCAAATGTTGGAGAATCATACATCGTAATTGAACCTACATTTTTACCAATTGTGACATCCCCAATTTGTATTACATCTATATAAGGTTCTAATCCATTTATAACCAATTCGCTTGCCGAAGCCGTACTTTTGGTGGTTAAAACATATACTTTAGAAAGATTTAAACTATTAATTGTTGCATTAGAATTTATTGTATTGGTAAATAAATTCAATAATGTTTGTGGATTATTGGTGCTGTAATAATCTTCTAATTTTGCATTCCATTGTTCTTTTGCAAAAATTTGGTTGGTAAATTGACCTGTAATCATACTTGCCAATCGAGTAGCTGTAGCGATTGATCCTCCTGAATTATATCTTAAATCAAGAACCAATTCTGTAATTCCTTGTGCTTTTAAAGTCCCAAAAGCATCATTTAATTGACTTTCATAATTTGGATAAAAGCCATTGTAGACAAGATATCCTATTTTATGAGTTCCAGAATTTATAACCGTATTTATCAAAACTGGATTTTCAGAAAGAACTGTTTTTGTTAAGGATACTGTTTGTCCGTTTGGTGATATATTTCCGTTATCGTAGTTTGCTAGATTCAAAGTATAGGAGTCATTTCCTAACAAAGTTCCATAATTTGAAACCGTGAGTGTCTCTCCATTTACGCCATAAAAAACATCGCCACGATGAATGTTTTTACTTGATGCATCAGAATTTGGCAAAATATAACGTACAATTCCAAAAACTGTGGTTTGGCTTGCATCTTTATAATATAATCCCATTTCTACTCCGTTGTTTTTTGTAGTTCCTGATAAAATTCCCTCAAGAACTGAATAGTCTGAAAATAAAACACTAAAACGATCAATTGCTTCGCCTTCTGCTGGAAACTTACTTTTGGGTTTGTTTAATAAATCCTGAAATAAATCATCTGGATTGGTGTAGCCATATAAAAATGAATTTAGATCACTTTGATTTGCAAACTTGGTATCAGACAAATTTGGCACTTCATTTTGCCATAAATAATATTGATTCAACCCTTTCCAAATAAAATTTTGAATGGCAATTTCTTTTGGGACTGAATTTGTATCGTCTTTTTCGCAACTTTCAAAAAAAATACAAATCAGCAAAGAGAATATTGCAAGTTTAATAGTATTCTTCATATCATTTTTTATCTTAAAGAACGTAAATTTAGGTAATTTAGTTTTATTTTTGAATTCTTTGTAACAAATTATAATTTGCTTCGTCTTGATTGTATAACCGACCTAAAGAAATCTATTTATGAACCAAAATGAGTTTATACTACTTATATCTCCTTTTAAAGATAAAGTCTTTCGGTTAGCAAAAAGATTGCTCGTTAGCACAGAAGAAGCTGAAGATGCCACTCAAGAAGTTCTTGTGAAATTATGGAATAAAAACGAAAATCTAGACAACTACAATAGTGTCGAAGCATTTGCAATGACAATGACTAAAAATTATTGTCTGGATCAATTAAAATCAAAACGAGCTACAAATTTAAAAATTGTTCATACTAATTTTACTGATCGTGAACCTAGTTTAGACCAGCAAGTAGAAGATGTAGATAGTTTGAGTTGGGTTGAAAAAATTATAAATCAGTTACCAGAGCAGCAACGATTAATTATTCAGATGCGTGACGTAGAACAATATGAATTTGAAGAAATGGCAAAGATTTTAGAAATGAATGAAAATACCATTCGAGTAGCTTTGTCAAGAGCAAGAAAAACAATTAGAGAAAATATGACCCAAATACACCATTATGGAACACACTAATATAGAAATACTTTTAAAAAAATACTTTGAAAGTGAAACAAGTATTGCAGAAGAAAAAGAGTTGACGAATTATTTTTCTTCACCAAATGTTGCGCAGCATTTAGAGCAATACAAATATTTATTCGGATATTTTTCTCAAACCAAAAAACAAGCCTTTTTGCAAGAAATACCATTACAAACTAAAAACAATAAAGTAGCTTGGTTATCTATTGCAGCTTCGGTTGTAGTGCTTTTGGGAGTTGGAACTTTTGTGTATTTAAACAACAATCAAGCCATTCAGAACAAAGATTTAGGAACCTATAACGATCCTGAAATTGCTTTCAAAGAAACACAAAAAGCATTAGCAATGTTATCAACACATGTAAATGTTGGCATAGAAAGTGTAAACTATGTACAAGAATATGAAAATTCAAAAAATTTAATTTTTAAACAATAAAACAAATAGAAATAATGAACAAATTAATCCTAACAATAATTTTCGCACTCGTTTCAAATTCAATATTTGCACAAGGTGCTTTTGATAAATTTGACGGTCAAGATGATGTAACCTCAATCATAGTAAACAAAAAAATGTTTGAATTGATGAGTAAAGTAAAAATGGATACTTCAGACAAACAAGCTTTGCAATACTTAAATCTAATAAAAAAATTAGACAACCTTAAAGTGTTTAGCACAAAAAGTACCAGAGTAGAAAACGAAATGAAAGCTACTGCCGAAAAATACATCAAATCATCTGGATTAGAAGAATTGATGCGTGTAAATGAAAACGGTAGAAACATAAAAATTCTAGTAAAATCTGGCGCCAAAGACTCACAGGTAAAAGAGCTGTTGATGTTTATTGAAGGTGCCAAAAACGATGATACTGTACTGATGTCGCTTACAGGTGATTTTGATTTGAATGAAATATCAGTTCTTACAGATAGAATGCGAATTCCTGGAGGTGATGATTTGAAAAAAGCAACTAAAGGCAAAAAATAAAATGAAACTAATTTATAGTTATCTAGCACTATTGAGTCTTCTATTGTTGAGTTGTAACACCGAACCTTCCTTGCAAAAATATTTTGTAGAACATACGGATAATTCCAATTTCATTGCTTTAGATGTATCGCCAAGTATTTTGAATATTGATAAAACAAAATTATCATTAACTCAAAATGACGCTATGAAATCATTTGAAAAAATGAATATTTTGGCTTTTAAATTGACGGACAAAAATAAAGCAGAATTTGAGATTGAAAGGGCAAAAGTTACTTCGATATTAAAAAACGAAAAATACCAACAGCTAATGAAATTTGGCTCAGGAAAAGAAGGTGCATCTGTTAGTTTTGTTGGAGATGACGAACACATTGATGAATTTGTATTATATGCAAATAAAAAAGAAAATGGTTTTGCTGTTGTTCGGGTTTTAGGAAAAGATATGAATCCTACAAGTATTGTAACAATGGTTACCGCTTTGCAACATTCAAATATAGATTTAGAACAACTCAAACCATTAAAAGATTTGATTTCAAAATAAACTAAAAATCATTAAACAACAAAAGCGTTCAGTTTCCTGTACGCTTTTTTTATTTGAAAATGTAATTTTATACCATACTTTTTATTAAAATATTTTAAATAAATCTTCGGCAGTCATTGGTTTGAAAAAATAATCCTGAACTTGATCTTGATATTCTTTTGCTTTATTAATATCTGAAATATTATCTGACGAACTAACTAAATATATAGTAGTTTTATCATCATTTGGTGTTTTGGTTTTTCTAAATTCGTCTAGAAATTGCCAACCATCCATAATAGGCATATTGATATCTAACAAGATTAAATCTGGCAATTCTTTACCTGAATCAATTTTTCCTTTTATGACTTCAATCGCCTCAAGACCATTGATATAAAATGACGGATTAATATTCAAATTATTCTTTGAAAATAATTTTTTTAGAATGAAATGATATACTTTATCATCATCTACTATAAAAACATCTTTATACTTACTCATTAAAATATATTTTAAATGTGGTTCCTATTCCTACTTGGCTTTTTACTTCTACATTACCGCCCATTGCTTCTATTTGATTTTTGGTTATAAACAATCCTATTCCTCTAGAATCTTGGTTTTTATGAAATGTTTTATACATTCCGAAAAGTTTTTTGCCGTGTTTTTCTAGATTAATACCCAAACCATTATCACTTATTTCCAGGATTTTATTTGACTTGTTTTTTTGGAATTTATAACTAATTACAGGTACACGATCAGGATGTGAATATTTGATTGCATTTGAAGTAAAATTAAGTAAAATGCTTTCTAAATAAGCGGGATTGAAAGTAATGGTTTCTTTATCTGAAATTTTATTTTTGATAATTACTTTATTTTTATTGATTTCTTCTCCTAGAATATCTAAAGTTTTTCCTAAAAATAAATTTAAATTTAGGTTTTCTTTTTTATGTATCAATTCTGTCTGAATTTCAACTAATTCTTTTAAATGATCAATAGTATGTGATAAAGCACTCGAAGTTGATTTAAGATGTACAAAACTTTCATCAAAAAACTCTTTTTCGTTGTCGTCTTCAATAATATCCAATAACATTTCAATATTACCAGAGTGTGACCTCAAATTATGAGAAACTATATGGGCAAAGTTGAGCAATCTACTGTTTTGTT
>JAYTNO010000058.1:0-1877 GCA_043748275.1 Flavobacterium sp.
TGGGTTATTAGTTGTGGTAAACCGTCATTTATGGTGTGGGTGCGGGTCAATAATCTATCTTGGTCGGAGTAGGTAAAATCTTCCTTGATAGTTAATGTAGCAGTATTGCTGGTTCTTCTATGTTTGGTTATGGTATAATTTACATTACCAGCAAAATCTAGCTTGGTTTCAGTGTGAATAAATCCATCTAAACGGTTTTTTTTAAAGGAGCTTACTGCTCTAGCTTTAGCATCATATAAGGTGTAGCTTTGTTCAAAAATAGCCCCTGAACTTGTAGTTGGCACTCTTACCCAACTCATTGTTGGTAATCCTTTAGGTTGGTGGTTGGTGTTATTATAATAAACATCAGTATTTGTAGTAAAAGAAATAGCTGGACTAAAAACCATATTACTGTCATAATCATCGTAATAATTTACAGTAAGCACATGATATAACGTTGCAATAGCTGTAGGAACAGCGGTATTTGTATATCTATAAATAATATTATTAACGGTGGTGTCACTGTTGGTTTTAGTTTCACTAACGGGCAAAGTGGTCGCACTATATAAATCTTGCAACATTTTTCTTTCGGCACTAGTTGTAGTAGTAGAAGGTTGCCATGCAGTTAGTACGGGTTGGATATGCAAATAAAAAATGGAGTTAAAGTTAAGCGACATTTTTATAAATATTAGATTGATTATTAAATTCGTTTATTGTCATATAATTTAATGAAGAATGTCTTCTTTTTTGATTGTACCAAATTTCTATGTACTCAAAAATTTGAAGTTTCATTTGTTCTTTATAAATCAGTTTGTTTCCATAAATTAATTCAGTTTTTAATGATTTAAAAAAACTTTCTGCCACAGCATTATCCCAACAATTTCCTTTTCTACTCATACTTCGAATTACTTTGTATGATTCTAAAACATTTGCAAATTTATTGTTTGCATATTGAACACCTCTGTCTGAATGAAAAATTAAACCAGCTTCTATATTTCTGTTTCTGATTGCCATTTTCCATGATGCTAAAGTTGTTTCATTGGTACTCATACCATCACTTAGGCTCCAACCGATAATTTTTCTATCATACAAATCCATAATGGTTGTTAAATACAAAAAACCTTCTTTTGTGTGAATATAAGTAATGTCTGAAACCCACACTTTTGATGGTTTGCTTACTGAAAATTGTCTGTTTAATATGTTTTCAACAACTAAATAATTGTGTTTTGAATCGGTTGTAACTTTAAATTTCTTGCTTAATTTGCTAAATAAACCTAATTGTTTCATGTATTTAGCAACTGTTATTCTTGAAATTTTATATCCTAAAACATTTAATTCTATTGTTATCCTTGGACTTCCATAGCGTTGCTTGGATTCAAAATAAATGGCTGTTATTTTTTCTTTTATACTGTTAATTTTCTGAACTCTTTTTGAAATAAAATTGTTTTTCCAACGGTAATAGCCACTTTGGCTGACTTTTAAAACTTTGCACATTTTTTCAATCGGAAATATTTTTTCATGATTTTTTATAAAATCAAATATCATCGACCGCTCTTGGAAAAAATGCCCACTGCTTTTTTTAATATATCGCGTTCTAATTCGGCTTCTTTCAATTTTGCTTCTAATTCGCTAATGATTTTTTGCTCTGGTGTTTGTTTCAAAGTTCCTTTTCCAGGAAAACTACCAGGTCCAAATTTATCATAATCATTGCGCCATTTGTAAAGCATACTAACCCGAATACCTAATTCTCTTGCTAGTTCTGTAATGTTGGATCTTTCATTACTTAATTCTACAGCTTTTATCTTAAAAGCTGAATCGTAAATTTTTCTTTCTCGTGTCATGTGTTAAAATTAAGATTTTTTCTCTTAACTTTAACTCCCAGCTAAATTAGTATATCC
>JAYTNO010000059.1:0-1877 GCA_043748275.1 Flavobacterium sp.
CGATTATACCGAATGGGAATAAATAAATATCTGAACGAAGTAGAAAATGATTTTGAAATTTATGGAGAACTAGGAAATAATTGGTGTGTATTTGACAAAGGCACAGATTTTGAAGGATTTGTAGTAAAAAGAAAAAACGTTTAAATAAAATATTATGACAATAGAAGAATTGAATAAAAGAAAAACACCGATTGTAGTAATTGACAAATCGTTGGAAAAATACAAAAACATAGTTTTGTTTCCTGAAAAGTTGGCAAAAGCAAATGATGTTTTGAAAAGAATTGGATTGCCAAAACTTGCTAAATAAAGGCACTATCTGCCAACAGCGATTTGGCGCAATTGGGGTTTTAGGCAAACTTTAAAGTTGGTTTTGTACTTGGAAGTTCGGTCTTTAATTTATACATTTGGCTAACCAAAACCCCAACTGACGCCAAGCCACGAGACGTTATATGCTAGCTTTTCGCACCACGAGTAAATAAGAAACAACAAAAATATGAATGAAATTTACAGAGGTTCAGAATGGAGAAAATGGGACTTACATTTTCATACACCATCTTCATATGATTATCAAGATGCTAGTGTCTCAAATCAAAACATAATTGACGGATTATTTTTAAACAATATTTCAGTTGTTGCGATTACTGACCATCATATAATTGATATTAAAAGAATTAAAGAACTTCAATTGCTTGGAGTTGAAAAAGGCATAACTGTTTTGCCAGGTATAGAATTTCTGGCAGAATTGAGAGATAAAGAACCTATTCATTATATTGGAATTTTTTCGGAAGAAGCAAATTTGGAGGTAATTTGGGGTCAATTAGAAAATAAAACAGCGCTTTTGGGAATAAAAAGTGATAACAAAAAGTATAATGAAGTTTATTGTGTACTCAAAGATACTGTTGAGCTTATAAAAGATTTAGGTGGTATTGTTACAATTCACGCAGGTAGCAAAACGAATTCAGTAGAGAACATTACAAATTCTTTATCACATTCTATTGCGCAAAAAACTGACATTGCTAAACTTGTTGATTTTTACGAATTAGGAAAAATAGATGATAAACAGGGTTATTTAGAGATAGTTTTTCCAGCAATTAAAAAGCATATTCCGATGATTATTGCTTCGGACAATCATAACATTAGAAAATATACTTTAAAAGAAAATTGTTGGATTAAAGCTGACAAAACATTCGAAGGATTACAGCAGGTTATATATGAACCTATGGAAAGAGTAAGAATTCAAGCTAATAAACCACAAGAAAAAGCTGGATATCAAGCAATAGAAAGTATCACAATTGCCCATACTGATTTCGCACCAATCAAAATCCATTTAAACCAAAACTTAAATACAATTATTGGAGGTCGTTCAACTGGAAAATCAATATTACTAGGTTCAATAGCTAAAAAATTGAATAGTGATAAAGAAGTTAAATTTGAAAATGAAGATTATTCAAATTATGTTTCACAAATAGTCTCAAATTTAAAAGTAATTTGGAAAGATGGTATTGAAAATAATGAAAGAAATATTGAATACTTTCCTCAAAGTTATATGCATCGTCTTGCTAAAAACTTAAATAATGACTTAGACAATTTAATAGAAGAAATAATAATTCAAGACGAGGAAAAACGAAATGAAATTGATAATTATAATAATTTTTTTAGTACATGACAAAAAATAAAAACTGATTAAATTTTATCAAACATAAGTGTTAAAATATTAGTATATTAAACTGATATTCAGTACATTAGAAGATTATTTCCACATAATTTTTCCTATGATGAATACCAGTTTTGAGTGCAAAGATACAAGGTTAATTTCGGTTTTGCAAGAGCATTTGAAAGGCGAAATAAATTTAGCTAGGGTCAAGTATATATGCTTA
>JAYTNO010000060.1:0-5152 GCA_043748275.1 Flavobacterium sp.
ATATTTTCGATACCTTTTACTTTTTCTTCAACTTCTCTTGGTAGACTTTCTGCAACAGGACAATTTGGAGAAGTAAGTGTCATTAAGATTTTTACTTCATAATCTTCATTGACCATTACATCATAAATCAATCCGAGTTCGTATATATCTACAGGAATTTCTGGATCATAAATGGTTTTTAATTTTTTTACGATTTGTTCTCCTAGTAAGTTAGTATCTATTTCTTGTGTCATTGTATTGTGTTTTTTGAATTGAATGCCAAAGCATACATTTTTATTTGTTTAATCATCGAAACCAAACCATTGGCTCTGGTTGGCGATAATTGTTCTTTCAAGCCTATTTCGTCTATAAATTTTGTGTCTGCATCTAATATATCAGATGGTTTTTGGTTTGAAAATGCACGAATTAGAATTGCTATAATTCCTTTTGTGATAATGGCATCACTATCGGCAGTAAAAACAATTTTACCGTCTATTTCTTCGCCTTGTAACCAAACTTTAGATTGGCAACCTTTGATGGTGTTTTCGTCTATTTTATATTTTTCTTCAATGAGTGGTAAGCTTTTTCCGAGATCTATTATATATTGAAAACGTTCGTCCCAATCTTCAAACATAGAGAATTCGTCAACAATTTCGGCTTGTATTTCTTTAATAGTCATTACTCTTTTTTGGCTAATTCATTTATTTTATTGACCAATTTATCAATTCCAATAGGTGGATTTCCGTGATCAAAATTTTGAGACTCATAAATACTATCTTTATACGTAATCTTTAAATTTGCAATTGCTGCGCCATCATAAAATCTTTTTTCAGAAGGTGCTTTTAATGAATCCATTTCGCTGAGTTTAATTTCTTTAAAATCTGCAACCAAATCTTTCCAATCTGCATCAGATATCTTTTTTACTAATGGTTTTTCGGTTCCGCTTCTATCTTTAGAAACTGTAAAAACATTGTTTTTAATTTCTACTTTTTGATAAAAACCCCTAGTGTTGGCAACATATTCTATTATAGAATTTTCCATATCTTGTTTGTTTTCGTCACTACATCCTTTTCCTAAGAAAAAAGTTAAAAAAATCATTGTAATTACTTTCATATTCTGTGTTTTTAAGATAACATTTGTTTTGCTTTTTTGACAGCATCAACCATCATATCAATTTCTTCTTTGGTATTATAAAAAGCAAAACTAGCTCTTATTGTTCCCGGTATTTTGAAAAATTCCATAATAGGTTGCGCACAGTGGTGTCCTGTTCTAACTGCTATACCTTTCTTGTCAATAATTGTACCAATATCATAAGGATGAATCCCATCAATATTAAACGAAATTACGGAAGTTTTTTCAATTGCTGTACCTATTATTTTCAATCCTTCTATTTCTAATAATTTTTGAGTGCCATAGGCTAACAAGTCATTTTCTTGTTGTTGGATGTTTTCAAATCCAATATTATTTAGATAATCAACAGCAACACCAAGTACAATTCCTCCAGCAATATTAGGCGTTCCGGCTTCTAGTTTGTGTGGCAAATCAGCATAAGTTGTTTTGGCAAAAGTAACTTCTTTTATCATTTCGCCTCCACCTTGAAATGGTGGTAATTTATTGAGCCATTCTTCTTTTCCGTAAAGGATTCCTGTTCCTGTTGGACCACAAATTTTATGTCCAGAAAACACATAAAAATCACAATCAAGTTCTTGAACATTCGGTTTTAAATGTGGCACAGCTTGGGCACCATCAATTAATACTGCAGCACCAACTTGATGAGCTTTTTTTATCATATCCTTAATTGGGTTGATAGTTCCCAAAGCATTTGAAATATGATTTACTGCTACAATTTTTGTGTTTGAAGAAAGTAATTTATCATATTCTGCTATGATTAATTCCCCATTTTCATTCATCGGAATTACTTTCAACGTTGCTCCAGAACGCTCACAAGCCATTTGCCAAGGTACAATATTACTATGATGTTCAAGCGCAGAAACCAAAACCTCATCTCCTGATTTTAAAAAAGTTGCAAAACCATTGGAAATAATGTTAATAGAATGTGTGGTGCCAGAAGTAAAAATTATCTCGTGAGAAAATTGAGCATTTAAATGATTTTGAATTTTTTTTCTAGAAATTTCATAAGCATCTGTAGCTAACTGACTCAAAGTGTGCACGCCACGATGAATATTGGCGTTTATGGTCTCATAGTATTTTGAAATTGCATCAATTACAACCTGAGGTTTTTGCGATGTTGCTCCGTTATCAAAATAAACAAGCGGTTTGCCATTTACTTTTTGAGTAAGAATAGGAAAGTCGGCTCTGATTTTATTAATGTCTAACATTTCTTTATTTAGAATTTTTCTAAATACAAAAGTAGTAAAAACCATGTAGTTTTTTAGCAAACAGTTGTTAATAAAATTAAAGTTTTGATGAACATAAATTTCGCAAATTCTCACAGATTTAGTTTTTAATTTGTGTCAATCCGTGAAATCTGTATTTATTATTTCCTAAATTGCATCAAAATCCGTTTCAAAATGAAAAAATTCTTTAAAATCTTTGCCGTAATAGTGTTGTTGGTTATAATTTATATTCGAATATCTATTTATCCGCAGCTAGATTTGATTTCAGGATTTAGTGCAAAAAGTGTGGCTTCAGGACATTTTTTAGATAATCGGAATCTAGATATGATTCAAAAAGGAGACAATGATATTGATAAAATAGATTGGGCAACTAATGAAATTGACGATTCTAAACGTTTGGTGATTTCTAATGTGTTTGGTTTAAAAAACCGTGAAGCAATATATCGTGAAGGTTTAGGAGCAACATTAATCAACGAAGATTTTGATGTTACAAAACCTTATGAAGTACCAAAACGAAACAAACTCAATAATAATTTACCTTTTCCATTTGGAAATAAGGAACCCAAAGATTCTGTTTTTTCTACAATAAATTATCAAAAATTGAATGCTGCTGTTGCAAATGCATTTGACGAAAAAGACAAGAAAGACAAACGTACAAGATCGGTTATTGTGATTTATAAAGATAGAATTATTGCCGAAAAATATGCTGATGGTTTCAACAAAAACTCAAGAATTTTGGGTTGGTCAATGACCAAAAGTATAACAGGAACACTTTATGGGATTTTGCAAAAACAAGGTAAAATAGATATTGTGAAACCTGCGCCAATTGATGATTGGAAAAATGATGAACGCAAAAAAATAACCATAAACGATTTGCTTCATATGAATTCTGGTTTGGAATGGGAAGAGAATTATGAAAAAATTTCTGATGCTACTACTATGCTTTTTCAGGCTGAAGATATGAGTAAATCACAACTAGATAAACCAGCAAGTTTCAAACCCAATACCCATTGGAATTATTCTTCTGGAACCACCAATTTATTGTCAGGAATTTTGAGAAAACAGTTCAAAACACATCAAGACTATTTAGATTTTTGGTACAGCGCTTTGCTTGACAAAATCGGGATGAATTCTGCCGTAATAGAAACCGATATGGCAGGAAATTTTGTAGGATCGTCCTATTGTTGGGCAACCACGAGAGATTGGGCAAAATTTGGTTTGTTGTATTTACACAAAGGTAACTGGAATGGAGAGCAATTGTTTAACGAAAGTTGGGCAAAATATGTAGCAACTCCAACAAATACATCCAACGGAAAATATGGCGCACAATTTTGGCTAAACGCTGGCGGAAGATTTCCTGATGTTCCTCGAGATATGTATTATGCTAGTGGTTTTCAAGGACAAATGGTTGCCGTTTTCCCAAGTCAAGATTTGGTCATTGTGAGAATGGGATTGGTTGAAGATCCTAAATTTGATTTTAATGGGTTGTTGAGTGGTGTTATTTCTAGTATAAATTCAAAAAAATAAATACACAAACGCTATGTTATTTAATAGTTTAGAATTTATTTTTTTATTGTTTTTTATAGTAATCCTTGTAAATTTATTTAGAAGGCATTATTTGATTCAAAAACACATCCTTTTTTTTTCAAGTTTGTTTTTTTACGCCTATTGGGATTGGCGTTTTTTGAGTGTGTTGTTATTGAGTATTACAGCAAATTTTTATTTTTCTCAACTTTTTAATTTACACTCAAAACACAGAAAAAAATATTTTTATTTAGGTCTTTTTTTGAATTTTGCTTTACTACTTTTCTTTAAATATTTCTATTTTTTTCAAGATTCTATTTCTCAAATATTTGATATCTTTAATTTTAAATTTAACACTTTAAAACTCAACATAATACTTCCAATTGGAATTTCATTTTACACTTTCCAAGCAATTTCTTATTTAATTGATGTTTATCATCAAAAAACAGAACCTATAAAAAACATTGTTGATTTTGGGTTGTTTTTAAGTTTTTTTCCTCAAATAATTGCTGGTCCAATCGAACGTAAAAATGATTTATACCCGCAATTGCAAAATAATTTTAAACCTACCAAACAACAAATAATTGAAGGCTTCTATTTGTTTAGTCTTGGGTTGTTCCAAAAATTATTTATTGGCGATGCATGTGGTAAAATTGTTGATGCCGTATTTTATGATTTTACAGCATATCATTCATTTGAAATTGTTAGTGTTATTTTGTTATTTACTTTTCAAATCTATGCTGATTTTGCTGGTTATTCTAATATGGCTCGAGGAATAGGTTTGTTTTTTGGGGTTGAATTATCTAAAAACTTTGCTCAACCTTATTTTTCAAAAAACATTCAAGAATTTTGGAAAAGATGGCACATTACTTTATCTACTTGGTTTAAAGATTATCTCTATATCCCGCTTGGTGGTAACAAAAAACAAAAAAAGAGAATGTATCTAAACATTTTCATTGTGATGATTATTGCAGGTTTTTGGCATGGTGCTGGTTGGAATTTTATTGTTTGGGGCTTATATAACGGAATCTTATTAGTGCTTTTTCAATTATTTAAAACTGTTAAAATCAATTCCTTTTTTAGTGTGGTTTTGACCTTTTTTTTAGTTTCGTTTGGATGGTTATTTTTTAGAATTGAATCTTTTTCTCAGTTTGAAATATTTATTGAAAAAATGAAAGATTTTACTTTTGGTGAATACTATTTACGCTATTTAAAAATGATCTTTTCCTTTGGTTTAGTTTTGTTTTTTATTGATTGGCTACAAATAAAATTTAAAAATGATTCTATTTTAA
>JAYTNO010000061.1:0-5114 GCA_043748275.1 Flavobacterium sp.
AAAAAATAATATATGGAAATCAAATTAAATTTTTCTTTAAAAAAATACAATACTTTCGGAATAGAAGCCAACGCCAAACAATTTGTAGCCGTTCATTCTATTGACGAATTAAAAACTATTTTAGAAAATCACAAAAAAGATAAAAAATTTATACTTGGTGGCGGAAGCAATATGTTGTTAACCCAAGATATTAATGCTTTGGTGATTCATATAGATTTAAAAGGTAAAAAAGTAATTAAAGAGAATGAAGATGTTGTTTGGGTAGAAAGTATGGCTGGAGAAAACTGGCACGAATTTGTACTTTGGGCTATCAATCAGGATTTTGGCGGATTAGAAAATATGTCTTTGATTCCTGGTAATGTTGGCACAACTCCTGTTCAAAACATCGGTGCTTATGGTACTGAAATTAAAGATACATTTGTTTCTTGTAATGCTATTAATATTGCCACTCAAGAATTGAAAACATTCACTAAAGAAGAATGCCATTTTGGGTATAGAGAAAGTGTTTTTAAACAAGAGTTAAAAGATCAATATATTATTACTTCAGTTGTTTTTCAATTGATAAAACGCAACCATAAAATCAATACTTCTTATGGTGATATTACAAAAGAATTAGAAAACCAAAAAGTAATTTCGCCAACAATAAAAGATGTTAGTAATGCAGTAATTGCTATTCGTCAGAGTAAATTACCTGACCCAAAGGAACTTGGTAATAGCGGTAGTTTTTTTAAAAATCCAATAATTTCTAAAGAATCATTTGCTAATATTCATAAAAAATTTCCAGAAATGAAGTTTTATGAAATATCTGAAACCGAAGTAAAAGTTCCTGCTGGTTGGCTTATTGAACAAGCAGGTTTTAAAGGAAAACGATTTGGTGATGCAGGAATTCATAAAAACCAAGCTTTGGTTTTGGTAAATTACGGTCAAGCAACAGGTCAAGAAATATTAAATGTTTCAAAGAATATTCAAAAAACTATTTTTAATATTTTCGGTATTCATATTGAAGCCGAAGTAAATATAATCTAATAAATTATCCTATTAGTAAGCCATTGGCAACTTTTAAATCTGAACTTAAAAGCACAATATCGTTACCATTTACAGAACCTAATACCAAACATTCGCTCATAAATTTTCCGATTTGTTTTTTAGGAAAATTAACAACAGCAATAATTTGTTTTCCAACTAAATCTTCTTTTGAGTAGCGATAAGTGAGTTGTGCAGATGATTTTTTAATGCCTATATCAGAACCAAAATCTATTGTAAGTTGATAAGCAGGTTTTCGAGCTTCGGGAAAATCTACTGCTTCAAGTATTGTCCCAACTCTCATCTCTACTTTTTCGAAGTCACTCCAAGTTATCATATTTTATTTTTTTGATAATAAATTTTGAATTACCCAAGCAGGACCAATCAATAAAAACTGAATATCTTTTAGAAACGAAGGTTTTTTTCCTTCTATTTTATGTCCATAAAATTGACCTATCCAAGCTATGATAAAAACAAAAATTGAAAAAAGGCTTAATGGAAAATAGAGTCCAATAAAATAATTAATTACCAAACAAAATATAGAAAAAATAGCAATTTTAATAGCCATAGCAACCGACAAACTATAATAAAATAGCATAACTGGTATCAAAACCACAGTTGCCCAATTAATAAAAATTGGAAATTGGTCTGAAAAAATATTTTCTAAAAACGTATTTGGAATACTCATCAACAATCCAATTATTGAAAAGTAAATAGCTGGAACACAGAGGTAATGAATTTCTTTGTTTATTGAATTTTGATGACTCACTGCATATTCCGCAAACCATTGTTCTAATGTTTTCATAGATATTAGTTAATATTTTTTACTAATTTATAAAATAATTACGGTTGTATTATCTAAATCGCATTTTTTTTGTAAATTGGTAAAGTCAAAAAATAACTACAAATAGTATCAAACTCTTTCATAAAATGAATTTATTTCACATTAGTGCTGAATGTTATCCTGTTGCAAAAGTTGGCGGACTTGCTGATGTGGTTGGTGCTCTACCAAAATATTTAAATACATTAGGATACACTTCAAAAGTGGTAATGCCAGGATACGATAATAAATTTATGCGAGAAAATGAATTTGATAAAGTGCATCAAGGAAAGTTAAAACTCGGAGAATTTGTTTTTCAATATTCTATTTTAAAAGAAAAAACAGATAAACTTGGTTTTGAATTGTATCTTATTGCTATACCAGATTTATTTGACAGACCAAATATTTATTCTTACGAAGACGATACGGAGCGTTTTTTGTCTTTTCAAATTGCTTTTCTGAATTGGTTGATAGAAACTAATCAAAAACCTGATGTTTTGCATTGCCATGATCATCATACTGGATTAATTCCGTTTATGGTTCAAAACTCATATAATTATAGTGTTTTAAAGAATGTCCCAACTATCATTACCATTCACAATGGGCAATATCAAGGTTGGTTTGGTTTTGATAAATTGCATTATATTCCTGATTTTGACCGGTCTAGAATTAGTTTTTTAGAATGGAACGGAATAATAAATCCGCTTGCATCAGCCATAAAATGTTCTTGGAAAATCACTACTGTTTCACCTAGTTATCTCAACGAAATTAGTGAACACGCCAATGGATTAGAAACTTTATTACGATTTGAAAGACCAAAATCAGTTGGGATTTTGAATGGTATTGATACTGATGTTTGGAATACCAAAACCGATCCAATGTTGGAAACCAATTATACCTTGAAGGATTTCAAAAATGGAAAAAATAAAAATAAAGAATTTCTTTGCAAGGAATTTAATCTCGATATAAACAAACCACTTTTTACATTTATTGGAAGATTGGTTGGTGAAAAAGGAGCAGAAATTCTACCAGAAATTTGTAGTGTTGCTTTACATTTAAATCCAAAAGAAATTAACATTCTAATTCTTGGTTCAGGCGATACAAATGTTGAGAAAGATTTACACAACTTACTAAATTTTTATCACGGAAATTATAATGTTTATCTCGGTTATAACGAGAAACTAGCTCACATTATTTATGCCGGAGCAGATTTTTTGCTAATGCCTTCACGTGTAGAACCATGTGGTCTAAACCAAATGTATGCTTTGCGTTATGGCACAATACCTATAGTGAGAAGAACTGGCGGACTAAAAGATACTGTTCTAGACATTGGCGATGGAGGATTTGGAATTTGTCATGACAATGTAAGCGTATACGATGTCAATCATTCTATAACAAGAGGAATTGATTTGTATAATGACACTCAAAGATTTGATGAAGTAAGAAAATTTACTATGCAAATTGATCATTCTTGGGAAAAAGTTGCTCAAGAATATATCAATATTTACCTATCTTTAAAAAACTAAAACTATGAATAAAAGCACACTTGCCATTATACTTGGTGGCGGACAAGGTTCAAGATTATCACCACTTACAGAAAGTCGATCAAAACCAGCTGTACCAATAGCAGGAAAATATCGATTGGTAGATATTCCTATTTCAAATTGTATTAATTCTGATATAAAAAGAATGTTTGTATTGACACAATTCAATTCGGCATCACTAAATCAACATATCAAAAACACGTACCATTTTAGTCATTTTAGCACCGCTTTTGTTGATATTTTGGCGGCAGAACAAACTCCAGATAACCCAACTTGGTTTCAAGGAACTGCTGATGCTGTTCGTCAATGTATGACCCATTTCTTAAATCACGATTTTGATTATGCTCTGATATTATCTGGTGACCAATTATATCAAATGAATTTTAATGATATGATCAAAGCACATCACGATAGTGGTGCAACTATAACTATTGCAACTCTACCAGTTTCTTCAAAAGAAGCCCCAGAATTCGGGATTTTAAAAACCGATTCAGAGAATTTCATCACTTCCTTTATAGAAAAACCTGCTGCCAACTTATTGCCAGAATGGGAATCTGAAGTTAGTGACGAAATGAAAGCTGAAGGGAAACATTATTTAGCTTCAATGGGAATTTATATTTTCAATCGAGAATTGTTGGTTGAATTAATGTCAAATCCTGTTACTAAAGATTTTGGGAAAGAAATCATTCCGCAAGCCATAGGAAAGCAAAAAATATTAAGTTATCAATATGAAGGATATTGGACAGATATTGGTAATATTGATTCTTTTTTTGAAGCCAATTTAGGATTGACTGATGATATTCCGAAATTTAATTTATTTGATAATTCGAGTAAAATCTATACTCGTGCTAGGGTTTTGCCACCATCAAAAATTACAGGAGCATCAACTATAGATAAATCTGTTGTAGCTGAAGGCTGTATTATTAATGGAACTAAAATTGAACATTCTGTGGTTGGTATTAGAAGCCGCATTGGTTATGGTTCTGTAGTAATTGATTCCTATTTAATGGGTAATGATCATTATCAAAACTTAGAAGAAATAAGACTAAATGATGAGCATAATATTATAAATGTTGGAATTGGTGAACGTTGCTATATTTTTAATACTATCGTTGATAAAAATTGCCGCATAGGAAATGATGTCAAACTAAATGGAGGCAAACATCTAGAAGATACAAATACAAATTTATATACTGTAAAAGATGGTATCATCGTAATTAAAAAAGGAGCAATCTTACCAAACGGTTTTGAAGTTTAAAATATTTTAAAAGCATCTAAATTATTATATTTAGATGCTTTTTTTTTATTTTGAAGTAAGATAATTATAAATACTATTACCTTGAATATCATTTAGTCTTGCTTTAATTTGCATACTTGCAACTATAGGTTTCCAAGCTTCATTGCTAAAATCTGAAGGTGAATATAATTTGTGGCATTTTGCACAATTATTTTCATATAAACTTTTGCCTTCTGCAAGTTCAGGAGTTAATTCTTTTTTAATCTCAGTAACTTGAGGTGCCACTTTTGGAGAACAAGAATAGATTGTAACTCCTAGTAATACCAATGCTATTAATTTTGATTTCATAAAGTTTAATTTTAGAATTGTAAATATAAAAAAATCCCAATAGAAAATAGACTGAACCCAAAAGTTTAGACAAATTTATAATTAATTTTGATAATAATGAGTTCGATATTTTATCGGGCTCATTTTGTTTAAATTCGACTTG
>JAYTNO010000062.1:0-12970 GCA_043748275.1 Flavobacterium sp.
CGCCATCGGGTTTTATATTTAAACCTTCAACTGAAGCTTGAAGCAATACAGGATTATGATATTCCATTGTCATCATCATTTACATTACCCATTACATCTTCGGCCAAATCAGCAAAATCTATAACAGAATCATCAATTGCTTTTTCGTATAAATCTTTATCCCAAATCTCAACAATATTTACAGCCGATGACAATACTAAATCTTTAGAAATTGAACCAAAAACCACTAAATCTTTTGGAATTAATAGTCTGCCCAAATTATCAATCTCAACCACTTTTACTCCTGCAGTAAAACGACGAATGAAATCATTATTTTTCTTTACAAATCGATTGAGTTTGTTGATTTTTTGCATCATCAAATTCCATTCTTGCATTGGATACAACTCTAAACAAGGTTGAAAAACAGAACGCTTCAAGACAAAGCCGTCTTGGAGTGAAGAAGTCAATTGCTTTTTTAAAGGTGCTGGAATGAGCAACCTTCCTTTGGCATCGACTTTACATTCATATGTTCCTACAATTGAGTTCAAAAAAATGGTTTTAAAAATGATTTGAGCAAAAATATAAAAATTATTACCACATTTTACCACATTATACCACTTTGTTAATAAGTTTTACCACTTTAACATACAATTCAATAATTATCTCAATTTAACAGTCAATTACTTATTTAACAAATTGTTAAGAAATATCAAATACTTCGAAAAATACTTCAATAATGAAATAGAATTAGAAATATTATTGAGGATTTGATAAAGTATTAGGCTAATTTGAAAATTGAAGAAATGGCTTGAATAATTTTTGATTTAATTTTAAAAAAATTGTTTTTTGTTTTTAAAATTCTACGGAAACATTCTTGTTTAGCTATAAAATCATATATTTGTTGCGATATGAAAAGCCAAATCAACTAATGGGACACGTTTTAAAAAAAGAAGGCAAATACACCTATTTTGAAGCTGGAGAAGGAACTCCAATTATTATTTTACACGGATTGATGGGTGGATTAAGCAATTTTGATGGTGTTGTAAACTATTTTCCTAACAAAGGATATAAAGTTGTAATTCCTGAGTTGCCTATTTATACGCAAAATATTTTGAAAACCAATGTAAAAGCTTTTGCAAAATATGTGAAAGATTTTATAACCTTCAAAGGATTTGATCGTGTGATTTTGCTAGGCAATTCGCTTGGAGGACATATTGCATTGTACCATACCAAAATGTATCCTGAAAAAATGCTTGGGCTTATAATTACAGGAAGTTCAGGTCTTTACGAAAGCGCTATGGGCGATAGTTATCCTAGACGAGGAGATTATGATTATATCCAAAAGAAAGCAGAAGCAGTTTTTTATGATCCAAAAATAGCAACAAAAGAAATTGTTGACGAAGTTTATTCGATGGCAAATGATCGCATCAAATTAATAAAAACACTTACAATTGCCAAAAGTGCCATTCGTCATAATATGGCCAAAGATTTACCAAAAATGCACGTGCCAACTTGCATTATTTGGGGTAAAAATGATATGGTTACACCTCCAGATGTTGCTGAAGAATTTCATAAACTTTTACCTCATTCCTCTTTATATTGGATTGACAAATGTGGTCACGCTGCAATGATGGAGCATCCAGAAGAATTTAATGAACTTATGTATACTTGGCTAAAAAAGAGCGAACTATAATCAATAAACCATACAATTTGAACCACTATTTTTAGAATAATAATTCCTAAAATAGTGGTTCTTTTTTTGACTAACTTTGCCAAAATTATTTTTTTTATGAAAATTAACACCGCTGAATTTATTATTAGCAACTCTGAAGTAGACAAATGTCCGAAAGACTTTTTGCCAGAATATGCTTTTATTGGAAGGTCAAATGTTGGAAAATCATCATTGATAAACATGCTGACCAATCATAAAAATTTAGCAAAAACATCTGGAAGACCAGGAAAAACCCAGTTAATCAATCATTTTAAAATAAACAATAATTGGTTTTTGGTAGATTTACCAGGTTATGGTTATGCCAAGGTTTCTAAAAAAACTAAATCTGTTTTTCAGCAATTTATCACAGATTATTTTGAAAAAAGAGAACAACTAGTTTGTGCTTTTGTATTAATAGACATTCGACACGAAGCTCAAAATATCGATTTGGAGTTTATGGAATATATGGGCGAAAGTGAAATTCCGTTTTGTATCATTTTCACTAAAGCCGATAAGATTAGCAAAGTGAAAATTGATTCGCATATTGCAGCCTACAAAAAGAAACTATTTGCTAACAATTGGGCCGAAATGCCACCTTATTTTGTAACTTCTGCTACTGAACAAACCGGTAAAGAAGAGTTACTTACTTATATTGATGAAGTAAATCAAGAGGTTTTTAAAAACAATAGTGAATTTTAGCGATTACTTCAAATCTAATTTTTCAGCAAAATAATCACAGAAATCTTTCATCGTAGCGGTCATTTTTTCATCGTTTGTAGCGCGATTAAAAGTATCTGACATGGCAACAAGTGTTTGATGAAAAAACAATTTCATTTCATCAACCGGCATATCTTTAGTCCATAAATCTATTCGTAAAGATTCTTTGGCTTTGCTATCCCAAATAGAAAGCATCATAGCTTTTGCCTCTTCAGCATCTACACCACCATCTTGCGCTGTCCACGATAGTTTTTCAGGAACTCTATTTTCGTCAAGTTCTACTATGAATTTTATTTCTGAAGTAATTGTATTTGCCATTATTTTTTTGGTTTGTATTTTGATTTTTCGAATAATTCTTTTGCATCCATTTCCAATAATTGCTTTGTAGAGACCTCTTTGTTGTTCTCTGCAAAAGAACGCACAATCTGCCAACCAATCCAAGTGCCTACTCTTCCTGGAGATTCATTATCGATTTCTAGATAAAATTTAGAAAAGGGTGCTGGATTTATAAATCGAGAAGCCAATTTAGCGTCATTGGCATAGAGTAATTCTTTTTCTATGAAATAGCGCCACATATAACTTTCGTTTTCTTGACACCACTTTATTTGTTCTGGTTTGTACCCTATTTTGTCTGCATCGTTGTATTCTGGCAACAATAAATCTTTGAGATACAATTGTTTTCCTGCATAGATCATTTCGGCAAGTAACGTTTTGTCTGTAGGTGGCGGTATTTTTCCTAGTGAAAAACTAGCAACAATATCTGGTAGGATTTGATTTTGCTCGAAATTTTGTTTTAAATAATCTGGAAATTGATAAAATTTATGATCTTTACCTAGATACAACTCTAAAGAAATTATAAGTATCTCTTGGGTATAAATTACTTTGGTATTATAATCCATTTCGGAGATTATGGTATATACTTTTGGCGTTTTGGTATCTGGAAAATAATATTTGATGTGTTTGAACAGCTCTTCTATTTGAGTAGTTTCGGTGTCAAAATTTGAATATTTTTTTTGAACTTCTGCATACAATTCTCTCCATTGTGGGTTTTGCATTTTTTCTTTCCAGACATTGTCATCATTGCCATGTGGGAAGAAAAAAGGGTATTCTTGTTTGAGTTGTTCTAAATCATTAGGGTTGGTTTCAAAAAACGCTTTGTCAAAACGATCAACTTTTAATGTTACAGGAATTGCTTCAACAGCTTGTTCTGTTTTGCTTTTTTTGTTGCAAGAACTTACAGATATAACTAGCAATAAAAAGAGAATGGTTTTTTTCATTATTTGTTTTTTAGCCCTGATAGCAGTGGAAATCCTTTATTTTCAATTGTCTTGGGTTTAAACCCAAGACAATTGAAAATAAAGATTGCAACGTATAGCAGGAAATAGCTTCTGATTTCTAGTATTGTCAAAAGACATAAACGGAAACAGATTAATTTTATTATTTTTGCAAAGATACATTGCTGTATTTTAAATTTTCTAAAATTATGCCTAAAAAAAGTACTCTTGACACAGAAATAGTAAATCTTCATATTGTAAACTGGTTGAAAACCTATGCTGAAAACGCTAAAGTAAACGGTTTTGTTGTTGGAATTTCAGGCGGTATAGATTCTGCAGTAACCTCAACCTTATGTGCACAAACTGGATTTAAGGTTTTGTGTGTAGAAATGCCAATTCACCAAGCCGAAAGCCATGTGTATCGTGGTCGTGAACATATTGAGCAATTGATAAAGCGTTTTGCAAATGTGAGTCGTATTGAAGCAGATTTGACTTCGGTATTTGAAGATTTTAAGAAACAAGTTCCTATAACTGCTGATGAGCACAAAGTGCATTTATCCTTGGCCAATACAAGAGCGAGATTGAGAATGACTACTTTGTATTATTTTGCAGGAATTAATGGCTTGTTGGTTGCTGGAACTGGAAATAAAGTGGAGGATTTTGGGGTTGGGTTTTATACTAAATATGGTGATGGTGGAGTAGATTTGAGCCCAATTGCTGATTTAATGAAGTCTGATGTATATGCATTAGGGAAATACTTGAATATTCCAGAGTCTATTTTGAATGCAGCTCCAACTGACGGACTGTTTGGCGATGATAGATCTGATGAAGATCAACTTGGCGCTAGTTATGATGAATTAGAATGGGCAATGTTGGAAAAAGAAGCTGGAAAAACTGTAAATGATTTTTCTGACAGAAAAAAAGAGGTTTTTGAAATATACTTGAGACTTAATAAAAGTAATCAACACAAAATGAATGCTATACCTGTTTGTTTAGTTCAACGAGATTAATCGCTTTTTATCTGATAAATTTGAATTTGTATTATTTTATTAGTTAAATTTACAGTCCCTATTTCTATAAAACAATTCTTAAAAAATTAACATTATGATTAAAGTTTGTTTAGCTGATAACTACCCAGTTGTGCATTTTGGAGTAAAATCTTATTTCAAAGATCATGCAGACATTAGTATTGTTGCCAATGTTGGTAATTTCTCTATGGTAAAAGATGTACTTTATACTAAAGAGATTGATATATTAATATTAGACTTAGATTTAGATGGTCTTTCGAGTATCTATGAATTGAAAGCCGTTATAAAGAATTATACAAAAACCAAAGTAATTATTTTTAGTAGTTATACTGAACAAGTTTATGCGCCAAATGCCATTAAAGCTGGTGTTTCTGGATATGTTCATAAAACTGCAAAATTAGAAACTCTTGGAATTGCAATTACCAAAGTATATCAAGGTCAGATTATTATGAATGACCAACTGAAAAGAAATCTTGCTCTTATTGCTAAACAAAACAAAAGTGAGCGTTTGTATAGAAAACTTTCGAATCGTGAAATTGAAGTTTTGCGTTACTTAAGTAATGGTAAAAAGAACAATGAGATTTCGGCAATTTTAGGATTGAACGAAAAAACAATTAGTACTTATAAATTGAGATTGTTAACCAAACTTAATGTGACTAATCTTGTTGATTTGGTAAACAAAGCAAAAACGCTAGAAATAGTTTAATTATAGCGAGACATTACTCTACCTAATTTTTTCGAAAAGGAATTAATCAATTTATAATAATCCATCGCCATAGATAATGGTTCTGTATTGTCTGAATCTGGTTCAGATGATATTGAGCCTTTTAATTCTTCGATAATTCTGTCTACTAGAAACCAACGCATGGTTAATATTGTTTCTGAAACATATTGACCAATGGTTTGATCTTTTTGTTTCACGATAATGTGTTGACCTTCCCAATTATGAAGTGTTTGCTGTTCTTCGAGCATCAAAATATCGGTTACTTCTTGAGCAAATTCGGGTTCGAGTTGCATTAAGTATTGCTCAATTTGAAAAGTTTCGTTTTGATTATAAAATGAAATCAAATGGTTGTAGATATCTCGAAACAAAGGATTGGCCAATTCAACCTCATCTTCTTGTAAACTCAAATAAATTCGTTGATGCACTTTATATTCTTTTTTCTCGACGATATTTTCTATTTCGCCTTCTTCATTGGTTTTTAATAGTACATCTTCAAATTCTTCTGTACTGTTTCCGTAAAGCAATAAAATTTCAATAATTTTTCGTTCTAATTGATATAGTACATCAACTTTTTCTACTGCTATAGGATTATCGTTTTTTACAACTTCAAAAGCTTTTTGGTCTTGTTTTAATTTTTTACCGGTTTCAGTAATATCTTTTTGAACGAGTTGCGCCAAGGTATTGAGCAAAACTTGTTCTGAAATATCCATTATTCTAGAACATTCTTGAATATAGATTTCTCTTTTGATACGATCTGGAATTTTAGAAATACTAGTGACCATATCTCGAATCAAATCGGCTTTTTTGATTGGATCATTTTTTGCTTCATTCATTAACAACGAAGCTTTGAATTGTATAAAATCTTTTGAGTTTTCGTCAAGATATTTTATCAATTCTTCAAGTGGTGTTTTCTTTGCAAAACTATCTGGATCTTCGCCTTCTGGAAAAGTACATACACGCACATTCATTCCTTCTTCAAGAATCAAATCGATTCCGCGAATAGAAGCTCGAAGTCCAGCTGCATCTCCATCATAAAGCACCGTAATGTTTTTGGTTAATCTATTGACTAAACGAATCTGATCTGGCGTCAAAGCTGTTCCTGAAGAAGCGACAACATTTTCTATACCCGTTTGGTTAAACTGAATTACATCTGTATATCCTTCGACCAAATAACAATTGTTTTGTTTGGCAATAGCTTGTTTGGCTTGAAAAATACCATACAATACTTTGCTTTTATGATAAATATCGCTTTCTGGTGAATTGAGATATTTGGCAGCTTTTTTATCATTTGTTAATATTCTTCCTCCAAAACCCAGAATTCTTCCAGACATACTTTGAATAGGAAACATTACTCTTCCTCTAAATCTATCAATAAGTTTATTTTCTTTGACAATTGTAAGTCCTGTACTCTCAAGAAATTCAAGTTTATACCCTTTTCCTAAAGCTTCTTTTGAAAAAGAATCCCAAACTTCTGGCGAATATCCCAAAGCAAACTTTTTGATTGTATCTGCACTAAAACCACGTTCTTTAAAATAAGAATATCCTATAGCTTTGCCTTCTTCAGAATTTAATAAGGTGTCTTGAAAATAGTTTTTGGCAAACTCCGAAACGAGATACATACTTTCGCGAACATCTGTATTGGCTTTTTCTTCTTGAGTTTGTTCGGTTTCTTCAATTTCGATATTGTATTTTTTGGCTAAATATCGAATTGCTTCTGGATAGGTAAAATGCTCATGCTCCATCAAGAAAGCTACTGCATTTCCGCCTTTTCCCGAACTAAAATCTTTCCAGATTTGCTTGACTGGCGATACCATAAATGATGGTGAACGTTCGTCAGAAAATGGGCTTAATCCTTTGAAATTTGAACCTGCACGTTTGAGTTGTACAAAATCGCCAATAACCTCTTCTACTCGAGCGGTATCGAAAACGGTATCTATAGTGGCTTTTGTAATCAATTTTATTGTGCTAAGTTGTAATCAACAAAGTTACAAAGTTTTTTATGTAAAAAACCCTTTTGAAGTTTGAAACTCCATAAGGGTTTTGAAAAATATAAACTAATGCAATCTAACTCTAATTAAAATCAAATCGAATTCCTAAAGAAATGTTCTTTTGATCTATAGCATTGTTGTGAAATACTGGATTCAAGTCATATTTTGCATACAAGCTTACTTCATCATAACCAATATAAGCACTTACTCCATAGATAAAATCATTTACATTAAAATCTCCTTTTGTTTTTTGAATTACATCATTTCCTGTGGCATCTTCAAAACATAAAATTTGTTTCGATTTTACATTTACTCCTGCATAACCTCCAAATCCTATTCTGAAACTTTCATGTGTTTTAAAAATAGTTTTATCATCTTTGATTTCTTTTTTGGTAAAATCGAATTCTAAATGAGCTGGCACAACCAAATAAACATTTCTGAATCTTGAATCTTCTAGATTTATTCCACTTACGGCAAAGTTGGTTTGTTTTCCATCAACTACAAAAAAACGATTGTCAGTTGGTCGCAAATTGTTATACATTAATGACATTCCGTATTTTGCATGAAGCAAATTATTGTTTTTCAAAATTCGAGAGTTATAACTCAATCCCCATTCGTAGAAATGTGATCCTAGGTATTTAAAATCAGAATGAGCAACTGCATTATTGGTAACTAAATTATTAAAACCCGTAGCAAAAACAAATTGTGAAGTGGTTCTTTTTTCACTTTTATCCAATTTATCTTTCACTTTCATATTTGGAAAAGAAAAAGAATATCTCCTAGTTGAATCTTGTTCTTTTATTTTGCCATCCACTTTTTGTTGCACTAAGTCTTTTAGTTCTTCCTGAGCTTGAGTTACTTTAAATTCGATAGTTTTGGCTCTTTCGCTAGCTAATTTCATTTTTTTGTCATCAGCTTGATCTTTTGTAATCAAGCCTTTTTCGAGTTCTTGATTTACAGCTTCAACTTCTAGTTTTAAAGCTGCTTTTTCGTCTTTGGTTATGCTTTCTATTTTTGAAGCTATTAGTTTTGCTCTTGATTCAAAAGTTTCTTGTGCAAAAACTTTGGTTAAAAATAGACATAAGAATCCTGCTAAGTAAACGGTAAAATTTCTCATAATGTTTAGATTTAAATTTGATTAATGATTTATTGTTGGTTGCGATTGGCCAAAGCCAGTTTCACAGATTTATAATTTTTATCGATTTTTTTTATTACTTTTTCACGAAAAGAAAGTTCTAACTCACCATCTACTTGAGAGAGTAAAGAATTGGCATCGACTTTTATTTTAGAATTTGTATTCGAATTTTGAGCAACTTGCTCCACATTAGCAACAATTTGCTGTGGTAGGTTATTTATTGGTTTCTCTATATTTTGAATTTCGTTTTTTTGACTAGTTTCTGGATCTTTAGTATTTTCTGCAATTTGATTTTGATTGTTTTGATTTTTGATGATTGAAACCTTATCTGATGTTGTTTCTTTTTTAGGATTTGATTTAATTTTTTTGGATTCAATTGTCGAGGCAATGGCTTCGTTTTGAATAATTTCTGGTTGAACTTCTTTCACTTTTCCTGAAATAGTATTTTCTACTGGAGTATTACTAGAATTGTTTTCTATAACAACGCTGTTTCTTTTTACATCTATCACTTCTTCTGTTTGACTAAAAAAGATGGCTCCAACAAAAATAAAACCTATGATACTTGCTGCAATATACAACCATCCAAAACTTCCTTTTGGTTTGTTTTCTTCAGCAACAGTAAGCATTGCGTCTAATCTGTCCCAAGCATTTTCGCTAGGTTGAATTTCTCGCTGATTGAGTTTATTTCTGAAATCGGTTTCTAATTTATTCGGTTCCATTACTGTAATTTTTTAACTTCATTATTTGTTCTTGCAACATTTTTCTAGCCTGTGATAATTGCGATTTTGATGTTCCTTCATTGATTCCCAACATCGTTGCAATTTCTTGATGTTTGTAACCTTCAATTGCATAGAGATTAAAAATCATTTTATATCCTTCGGGCAAACTATCAATGAGAAACTGAATATCGTTTACACTAAAATTACTTTCTATATTATTAAAACTGTCTTCTTTATAATACTCGTCTTCTAGAAAACTTACTTTTTTATGCACTCTGATGTAGGAGATACATTCGTTTATCATAATCCGTCTTATCCAACCTTCAAAACTTCCTTTGAATTCAAAATTTTTCAGATTGGTAAAAACTTTCATAAAAGCTGTAATCATTAAATCTTCGGCTTGTTGTACATCTTTGATATATTGTCGGCAAACACTTAACATTTTTGGAGCAAACTTAGAATAAATCACTTGTTGAGCTTGACGATTATTACTAACCGCTAATTTGATTAATTCTTTTTCCTCTTGATGTAAGTTGATTACTTTCATTTTAGATTATTAGACTTCTTAGAAAATTATATTTATAAGAGTGTTCTATTAGCATAGACGCAATAGTTTTGATAAAGGTTGCACGTTACAAAATATTTTTTTGATATTATTTTAAAACCCTTATAACCAAAGGGATTGTGAATGAAAAAAAATTTATATTTTTCTTTCAATTACATAATTCACCATCAAAATCAAAGATTTTTTGTACTCAGATTCTGGATAATTTTGCAAAAGCAACAAAGCTTCTTGTTGAAAAGCTATCATTTTTTGTTCGGCATAAAGCAATCCGTTTTTATTTTTTACAATGGATATTACCTCTTTGACTCGCTTTTTATCTTTATTGTGGTTTTTAATGGAGTTGATTAACCACGATTTTTCTTTAGAAGTACAATTATTTAGAACATAAATTAACGGCAAAGTCATTTTTTGCTCTTTGATATCTATTCCGGTTGGTTTGCCAATGGCGTCATCGGTATAATCAAAAAGATCGTCTTTGATTTGAAAAGCCATTCCGATGAGTTCGCCAAATTTTCGCATATTTTCAACTTGAAACTCATCATCAATAACCGATTTTGCACCAAGAGCACAACATGCAGCAATTAAAGTAGCTGTTTTTTTTCGGATAATTTCATAATACACTTCTTCAATAATGTCTAATCTTCGGGCTTTTTCTATTTGCAATAATTCGCCTTCACTCATTTCGCGAACAGCAACTGAAATAATTTTCAACAAATCGAAATCGCCATTATCAATAGAAAGTAACAAACCTTTGGAGAGCAGATAATCGCCAACAAGAACTGCAATTTTATTTTTCCATAATGCGTTGATTGAGAAAAACCCTCTTCTTCTATTGCTATCATCAACCACATCGTCGTGAACTAATGTTGCCGTGTGAATTAGTTCTATTACAGATGCACCACGATAGGTTCTTTCGTTTACATTACCATCAGATAGCATTTTGGCAGTAAGAAAAACAAACATCGGTCGCATTTGTTTTCCTTTTCTGTTGACAATATAATACGTAATTCTGTTGAGTAACGCCACTTGCGAAGTCATCGATTCGTAGAACTTTTTTTCGAAAAGTTCCATTTCGATTTGAATGGGTTTTTTTATTTGTGACGTGATATTCATTAATACTTCAAAGATACTTAATCTTATTTGAGTTCCAAAAGTTAAAATTTGTATTTTTTAGACCATTTGATTAAACTTTATTACATTAGTACAGTCTTAACTAAAACTTAAAAAATTAGTAATTATGAAAACAAGATTAATATTAGGATTTGCAATTGCAATTTTAACGATTGGTTGCAGTAAAAATGATGATTCAGAAAAATCAACAATTACTCAAGAAGAAGCAACTATTAATGCAAAGATAGACATTGCTAATGATGATGTTTCTAATATTGTTGAAGAACAAGAGAGTAATTCATATACCAATACTTCTGGAAGATTTAGTGATAGTAGTACTTCTTTATTGTCAGATTGTGCTTATGTAACAAGAATCCCTGCTTTTGGAACGCCATTAACTCCAGGTGAAACCGTTACCAAAACAATCGATTTTAGTCACTTCAGCGCTGATGGATGTACACTTGCAAATGGAAATGTTTTAAAAGGAAAGGTAATCATTACTTTCTTTTTTCAACCAAATGCACCTACTCATACTATTACTTATACTTTTGATAATTTCTTTCATAACGACATTAAAATTGTAGGAACAAAAACATTTACAAGAGTTATGAGTGTTGCAACTGCAAATTCTCCAAGCCATCCTATCGTAACAATGAATATGGATTTTACAGCCACTTTCCCGAATGGAAATTCATACACAAGAGTTGGTCAAAGAGTAAGAGAAATTGTTCAAGGATTTGAAACTGCATCTTGGACAGATAATGTTTTTCAAGTAACAGGAAGTTGGACAACATCGTTCCCAAATACAACAGTACAAACTAGCACTATAACTTCTCCATTACTTGTGAAAATGAGTTGTGTGGCAGAAAACAAACCGTTATTAGTTCAAGGGATTATAACTTTTACAAGAAATAACAATATTGCAACTTTAGATTATGGAAACGGAATATGTGATAATATTGCTGTTTTTACGGTAAACGGAAACTCTTATACAATAGTTATCGGAAATTAATATATCACTTCATCTTGATTATAAAAGAAGAAAGTTCACTTAGGTGAGCTTTTTTTTATGCTTCTTTATTGGCAAGTTGACCACAAGCAGCATCAATATCTTTCCCTCTACTTCTTCGCACTTTGGCAACAATTCCGTTTGCTGCTAATGCATTGATGTATGCATTTATAGATTCTTCTGAAGCTTGTTGAAACTCTCCATCATCAATAGGATTATATTCTATCAAATTGACTTTGCAAGGAACATATTTACAAAATTTTACAAGTGCATCTATTGATTCTTTATTGTCATTAATACCTTTCCATACAACATACTCGTAGGTGATTTTGCTTTTAGTTTTTGAGTACCAATATTCTAGTGATTCTCGTAAATCTGTCAAAGGAAAATTGGCGCTAAACGGCATAATGCGAGAACGTATAGCATCAATTGCAGAATGTAATGAAACTGCTAATTTGAATTTCACTTCATCGTCAGCTAGTTTTTTTATCATTTTTGGCACACCAGATGTTGAAAGTGTAATTCTTTTTGGTGACATTCCCAATCCTTCGTTAGAAGTTATCATCTCAATGGCTTTTAGCACATTGTTATAATTCATCAATGGTTCACCCATTCCCATAAAAACAATATTCGAAAGTGGGTGATTGTAATACAATCTACTTTCTTTGTCTATAGCAATTACTTGGTCATAGATTTCTGCAGGTTCAAGATTTCGCATTCTTTTGAGACGTGCTGTTGCACAAAAATTACAATCTAAACTACAACCAACTTGGCTAGACACGCAAGCAGTTGTTCTAGTGTTGGCAGGAATTAGAACACTTTCAACTACCAAACCATCGTGTAAACGAACCGCATTTTTTACCGTTCCGTCTTCACTGCGTTGCATAGTATCAACTTTGATATGATTAATGACAAAGTTTTCTTCGAGCATCGTTCTGGTTTCTTTAGACACATTGGTCATATCCTCAAATTGATGCGCGCCTTTGCTCCAAAGCCATTCATAAACTTGAT
>JAYTNO010000063.1:0-27450 GCA_043748275.1 Flavobacterium sp.
TGATGAAGCTGGAAAACAACGATTAACGTTGTCTTTCTATGCTTATGCGCAAATTTCAAACCCAACACAATTCCGAAACGAATTATTTCTAGCGTGGAACTCTCTCGAAGTTCTAGGCAGAATTTATGTAGCAAAAGAAGGAATCAATGCGCAACTTTCTTTACCAGCTGATAATTTTTATGAATTCAAAGATTCGATTGAGGAATATGATTTTATGAAATGCATTCGATTGAATGTTGCTGTAGAGCAAGACGATTTTTCGTTTTTGAAACTAACAATAAAAGTCCGTGATAAAATTGTAGCCGATGGTTTAACAGACCAAACTTTTGATATAACCAATATTGGAATTCATCTCAAAGCAAAGGAATTCAACACAATGCTCGAAGATCCAAACACAATCGTTGTTGATATGAGAAATCATTATGAAAGCGAAATTGGGCATTTTATTGATGCAATAAAACCTGATGTAGATACTTTTAGAGAGAGTTTACCCATAATCGAAGAGCAACTTTCAGAGCACAAACAAGACAAAAAACTATTGATGTATTGCACTGGAGGAATTCGTTGTGAAAAAGCCAGTGCTTATTTCAAACACAAAGGATTTGAAAATGTTTATCAACTTGAAGGCGGAATTATTGAATATACACGTCAAGTAAAAGCAGAAGGATTGCAAAGCAAATTTATAGGTAAAAACTTTGTTTTTGATCATCGTTTGGGCGAAAGAATTACTGACGATATTGTTTCGCAATGCCATCAATGTGGTAAACCCTGTGATGTGCACACGAATTGTGTTAATGAAGGTTGTCATTTACTTTTCATTCAATGTGAAAAATGCGCAAATGCAATGGAAAGTTGTTGCTCATCAGATTGTGTTGCGATAATTCATCTTCCAGAAGAAGAACAAAAAACGATACGAAGAGGAGTAAAAAACGGAAATAAAATTTTCAAAAAAGGAAAATCTGATGTTTTAGCCTTTAAAAACAATGAAGGAATTTTAAGTGTATTTAGTGCTGAAAAATCAAAAGAAAATATTGCTTCGACTCTCGCAATGAAAAAGCCTAAAACCAAGAATATCTATTTAGGAAAAGGAACTCATTATTATCCAAAAGTAGGAATTGGTCAATTTATTATTGAAGAAAACGAAATAAAAATTGGCGATAAAATTCTAATTAAAGGAAGTACAACAGGCGAACAACAAATGATAATTTCAGAAATGTTTGTCAACGAATTAGTAGCAGAAAAAGCAGTTTCGGGAGACACTTGTACTTTTAAATTGCCTTTCAGAATTCGATTGTCCGATAAATTGTATAAATTAGGCGTTTAATTCAAGTTTAATGGACATTTATAAAATTTTAAAATTTAATAACTACATCAAAAACCACAGAATAAAATTCTTGGGTTTATGGATGCTAAGTGTCTTAAACAAAAGGTACTTGGCCATACAATTTGATCCAGTTTTGGCTTGTAATCTTCGTTGCAAAATGTGTTATTTTACAGATACTGATTATGTCAAAAAAAACATGAAAGGTATTTTCCAGGAAGATGATTTGGAAGATTTAGCCAATGTAAATTTCAAAAACGCTTTGAAACTACAAATTGGTTGTGGTGCTGAACCAACACTTTTTAAACACAATACCAAGTTAATTCAAATAGCCAAAAAACACAAAGTGCCTTATATCAGTATGGTCACAAACGGCAACTTGTTAGATCAGAAAGATGTAAATGATTTTGCACAAGCAGGATTGAATGAATTTATCCTTTCGATGCATGGTGTTTCTAAAACCACCTATGAAGACTTAATGGATAAAGGAGATTATGAAAAATTTCATCAGGTTTTAAAAAACATTACAGAGCAAAAAAAATCAAATCCAAATCTAAAATTACGCATAAATTACACTTTCAATATTGATAATTTTTATGAACTCAAAGATTTTTTTAAAGTTTATGATCAATATGCAATAGATATTATACAATTACGACCAATAGATAAAATAGGAGAAACTTCTTATAATAATTTTAGTTTAAAAGCAATTGAAAAAGATTACATAGAAATTTCAAGTTATTTAAAATCTGAAACTTCAAAACGTGGAATTACACTTTTATTTCCTAAAACTATTACTAGAGAAGAAGAGAAATCATTTGTGGTAAAAACAGAAAATAATAGTTCCTATCTTTTGCCTTTTACCTATTGTTATGTGTCTCCAAAATATTATTGGCGTGATGATTTTGATTGGAGAAAAGAATCTTTTTCGGATTGGAAAAAAAGAAACAATTGGAATAGAATCTTGTTTCAAAACATTTTTGTTTCTAAAAAAGAACTTGATAAGCCCAATAGAAATATGCTTAATTACTCTGTTGACCTGAATTAAATTGTTGATTTTTTCTTTAAAATACTTTTTAGAAATATTACAACAAAATACTATCTTTACCAATTAAACGTTTAAGAACTTAAATTGCGCAAGTCGCAATACGACATATAAAATTATGGCTTGTACTAGTTGTTCAACTTCTGATGGTGGCGCACCAAAGGGTTGTAAAAATAATGGGACTTGTGGCACCGATAGCTGCAACAAATTAACGATTTTTGATTGGCTTTCGAATATGAGTTTGCCTAATGGCGAAGCACCTTTTGACTGTGTTGAAGTACGATTTAAAAACGGCCGTAAAGAATTTTATCGCAATACCGAAAAATTAACTTTGAGTATTGGAGACATTATTGCAACTGAAGCTTCACCAGGACATGATATTGGCATTGTTACACTTACAGGCGAATTGGTAAAAATTCAAATGAAGAAAAAAGGTGTCAAACATACCAGTAATGACGTGCCTAAAATTTATAGAAAAGCATCACAAAAAGATATCGACATTTGGTCAACAGCAAGAGACAAAGAGGAACCAATGAAAGTTCGCGCTCGTGAATTGGCTATTTCACATAAATTAGAAATGAAAATTTCTGATATAGAATTTCAAGGTGATGGTTCAAAAGCAACTTTTTATTATACTGCAAATGACCGAATAGATTTTAGAAATTTAATTAAAGATTTTGCAAAAGAATTTAGTACAAGAATTGAGATGAAACAAGTTGGTTTTCGTCAAGAAGCTGCTCGACTTGGTGGTATTGGATCTTGTGGAAGAGAATTGTGTTGCTCAACTTGGTTAACCGATTTTAGAAGTGTCAATACCTCTGCAGCGCGTTACCAACAACTTTCTTTAAATCCTCAAAAGTTAGCTGGACAATGTGGTAAACTAAAATGCTGTTTGAATTATGAGCTTGATACTTATATGGATGCGCTTCAAGGATTTCCAGATTTTGATACTAAATTAGTTACAGAAAAAGGAGATGCTGTTTGTCAAAAACAAGATATTTTCAAAGGATTAATGTGGTTTGCTTATACAAATGATTATGCAAATTGGCATGTGTTAAAAATAGAACAAGTCAAAGAAATTCTAGCTGAAAATAAACTGAAAAACAAAGTTTCGTCTCTTGAAGATTATGCTTTAGAAATAATTTCAGAACCAGAAAAAGATTTTAATAATGCTATGGGTCAAGAAAGTTTAACCCGTTTTGATCAACCAAAAAGAAAGAAAAAAAATAACAATAAAAAACGCAAACCTGCAGGTGAAAATGCAATTGTTGCCAATCAAAACAAACCAGCGAATCCTAACCAAAGACCAGCTAGTAATAAAATAATTCCAAATAAAAAAAATGAGTCTTAAATGTAGTTTCCTTTATTGTCTCATAGCGTTCAGTCTCTTTTCTTGCGATAAAAAAAGAGTGTTTGATGAATATAAATCTGTGGGAAAATCTTGGGATAAAGACAGTGTTGTGAGTTTTGATTTACCAAAATTTGAAACCAACAAACAATATAATTTGTTTGTAAACATTAGAGACAACAATGATTATCCTTTCAACAACTTGTTTCTAATTGTAACTATGGAACAACCTGATAAAGTTACAATAGTGGATACGTTAGAATATCAAATGGCTAATCCAGACGGAACACTTTTGGGTGAAGGGTTTACTGATATAAAAAACAGTAAACTAGTTTATAAAGAAAAAACAAAATTCAAAGCAGGAAATTATAAAGTTCATATCAAACAAGCCACAAGACAAACAGGTAATGTAGCTGGTGTTCAAAAATTAGAAGGAATAACTGAAGTAGGTTTTAGAATAGAAAAAATAGAATAACGTTTATGGCAACTGCAAAAAACAACAATCAAACAAAAGACATCAACTATTATAAAAAGAAATTTTGGAAAATATTTTTCTATACTTTAGGAGGTGTTTTTCTATTTTTTATTTTTGCTTCGTTTGGCATTTTTGGTTCAATGCCTTCTTTTGAAGATCTAGAAAATCCAGATTCAAATCTTGCTACCGAAGTTATCTCAAGTGATGGTGTAACAATTGGGAAATTTTATAACGAAAACAGAACTTCAATAAAATATGCCGATTTACCTAAACATTTAGTTGATGCACTTGTCTCAACAGAAGATGAACGTTTTTATGAGCATTCAGGTATTGATGGTCGCAGAACGCTTGGTGCTGCAATAAAACTTGGGTCAAATGGTGGAGCAAGTACACTTACACAACAATTGGCCAAATTATTATTTCATGGTGAAGGTTCAAAGTTTTTACCTTTTAGATTAGTACAAAAAGTTAAAGAATGGATTATTGCCATAAAACTAGAACGTCAATACACCAAGAACGAAATCATTGCAATGTATCTTAATAAAGCCGATTTTGTGAATACTGCTGTTGGAATACGCTCTGCTGCTAAAGTTTATTTTGGTAAAGAACCACGTGATTTATCTATAGACGAAGGCGCAATGCTCATTGGTATGCTTACCAATCCTTCTTTATTTAACCCTGTAAGAAGACCCGAAAAAGTTCAAAAACGCAGAAACATTGTTCTCGGTCAAATGGTTAGAAACGGATTTCTAGAAGAAGCTGCAAAAGAATCATTAGAGAAAAAACCTATCGTTTTGCACTTTCAACCAGAAAGTCATATAGACGGAATTGGGACCTATTTTAGAGAATATTTGAGAGAATATATGAAAAATTGGACCAAAGAAAACAAAAAATCTGACGGTTCAGAATTTGATATTTATAAAGATGGTCTAAAAATATATACCACAATCGATTCTAGAATGCAACTTTATGCAGAAGAAGCCGTAAAAGACCATTTATCTAATCTACAAAAAGAGTTAGATGCGCAACACAAAACAAGCAAAAACCAACCTTTTGTAAATATTTCTGAAGACGAAACTAATAAATTATTGATGAAAGCAATGAAGTCTTCCGATAGATGGCGATTGCTAAAAGCTCAAGACAAAAGCGATGATGAAATTATTAAATCATTTTCAGTAAAAACCAAAATGAAAGTCTTTACCTGGAAAGGAGAAAAAGACACCATAATGACTCCAACCGATTCTATACGTTATTACAAAGGGTTTTTACAATCTGGATTAATGGCAATGGAACCTCAAACAGGACATGTAAAAGCTTGGGTTGGTGGCATCAATTATAAATATTTTCAATACGATCACGTGGGTCAAGGTGCTAGACAAGTTGGTTCTACTTTCAAACCTTTTGTTTATGCAACTGCAATTGAGCAACTAAACATGTCACCTTGTGATTCAATAATAGATTCCCCATTTACAATCCCAAAAGGTAGACATCACGTTACAGAATCTTGGACACCAAGCAATTCAGACAACAGGTATCGCGGAATGATCACTTTAAAAAGAGCATTGGCAAATTCTATAAATACAGTTTCTGCTAAATTAATTGACAAAGTAGGTCCAGAAGCTGTAGTAGATTTAACACACAAACTTGGTGTAACTTCAGAAATTCCTGTACAACCTTCAATCGCACTTGGTGCAGTAGAAATTACGGTACAAGATATGGTTGCCGCTTATGGAACCTTTGCAAATGAAGGAGTTTATATCAAACCTCAATTTATATCACGCATCGAAGACAAAAACGGTGTTGTCATTTACGAACCAATTCCAGATTCGCACGATGTCTTAAATAAAGATATAGCCTATGCTGTTATCAAACTTTTAGAAGGAGTTACCGAAGGTGGTTCTGGAGAACGTTTAAGAACACAAGGTGGCGGAAACGGATACAATCGCGTTACCGGATATCCATATATGTTTACCAATCCAATTGCCGGAAAAACAGGAACCACACAAAACCAATCCGACGGTTGGTTTATGGGAATGGTTCCCAATTTAGTAACCGGAGTTTGGGTAGGTTGCGAAGATCGTTCCGCACGTTTCAAAGGCATCACCTATGGTCAAGGCGCAACAGCAGCATTGCCAATTTGGGGGATTTTTATGAAAAAATGTTATAACGACACATCATTAAATGTATCAAAATCAGATTTCGAAAGACCAGCCAATTTATCCATAAAAGTAGATTGCTGGCGACCCGTAAAAGACACTACTGATTTTGAACAAAACACAGACGAATTCGAAATTTAAATTTTTTTAGAAGCTATTTCCTGCTTTCGGCTATATCTCTCCGTTGCACTTCGAGGATACCGCCTCTATCAGGGCTAAAAAAGTAACTATGATAAACAAAAAAGTAAACTCTGTTCAAGAAGCACTTCAAGGAATAGAAGACGGAAACACCATCATGCTTGGCGGTTTCGGGCTTTGTGGCATTCCAGAAAATAGTATTGCCGAATTAGTAAAAAAACAAACCAAAAACCTTACCTGCATTTCTAATAATGCTGGTGTTGATGATTTTGGACTTGGTTTATTATTACAAAACAAGCAAATCAAAAAAATGATTTCCTCCTACGTGGGCGAAAATGCCGAATTCGAACGCCAAATGCTATCTGGCGAACTCGAAGTCGATCTCATACCGCAAGGAACATTAGCTGAACGATGTCGAGCAGCACAAGCCGGAATTCCCGCTTTTTTTACTCCAGCAGGTTATGGTACAGAAGTAGCACAAGGCAAGGAAGTCAGAGAATTTAATGGCAAAATGCACATTATGGAACATGCGTTCAAAGCTGATTTTGCCATTGTAAAAGCTTGGAAAGGTGATACAGCAGGAAACTTAATCTTTAAAGGAACCGCACGTAATTTTAACCCTAATATGTGTGGAGCAGCAAAAACCACAATTGCCGAAGTAGAGCAATTGGTAGAAGCAGGAACATTAGACCCAAATCAAATTCATATTCCAGGAATATTAGTGCAACGCATTTTTGAAGGAGCAACATATGAAAAAAGAATAGAGCAACGAACGGTTAGAAAAAAAGAATAATAATTGTCTAAAGAAATAAATTTACTATGATAACAAAAATTTCATTTAGTAATTTCAAATTATTTAAAGAAAAACAAGAACTATTATTAAAACCAATTACTGTTTTAATTGGGAAAAATAATTCTGGGAAAACAGCTGTTTTAAAATTGCCAACAATGATTTCAGGTAGTTTAAGTGGTGTTTTTAATGACGCAATTAAGATAAATGATGTCGTTAAAACTGGTTCAGAATATAGAGATTTAGTCTATAATAGAGAATTAAAACCTGGAGACACACTAGATTTAGAACTTTCAAATAATATTGATAATAATATATCTAAACAGCTAAATGTAAAAATTGAACTACCTCTTGATGAAATTAAAGACAAACCAAAAGTAAGAGAATGGGAATATTTTGAAAAAAATCAGTTAGTTCGTAAAAAAGATAAAACAGATTCTTTTAAAGGTTTTGTAAATAATTCTTTTCCCTTAGAAGGTATGAATTTGCATTTTGACTATATAGAAGCTTTAAGAGAGAAACCACAAGAAGAATATTCTTTTGATAATTCAGAAATTAATAAAATCGGATTAAAAGGAGAAAATGCATATCAGATACTTATTGAAGATAAAGTTTTAGGAACTAGTGAAATTTTAAAAGAAGTAAGTAATTGGTATAAAGAAAATTTTGAAAATTGGTCAATTGAAATATCAGAAGATCAAGTATACAATTCTTCAAAAGTAAAGTTTACATTCAGTTTGTCAAATAACATCATTAAACCAATAAATATAATTAATACTGGACAAGGTATTAGTCAAGCTTTACCATTAATAACTCGTTCTTATATGAAAGATGAAGAACCAGTTTTAATAATAGTTGAAGAGCCAGAAAGTCATTTGCATCCAGCAGCTCATGGAAATTTAGCCCAAAGATTTGTAGAATCAGTTGTTGAAGATGAAAACAAAAGCTATTTAATTGAAACACATTCCAAAAATTTTATATTAAGATTACAAGCATTAATAGCAAATCCTGATTATGATTTTAATAATGATGATGTTGCAATTTATTATGTAGATTACAATGAAAAAAAACAAACGAGTAATTTAGAAAAATTGAAAATTGACCAAGACGGAGAAATTGAAAAATGGCCTGAAGATGTTTTTAGTGAAAGTTACAGAGAACTATTATTATTAAAAGAAAATCAATCTAAAAAAAATGATAGTAACGATTAAAGCTGACATATTTTCAGACCCAAATAACAACGATGAATTGGAAAATTATATGCCTTTTTTTAAAAAAGGCAAGCATCGTTTACATTTGAAAAAATATCAAGATTTAAAAGCATTTGATAATTCCGAGTGGAAAAAAGGATTGAAACCAAGCACAAGGGATTTATTAATGGAAAGTCTTGAATTTGTGAGTGAGAATAAGAAAGAAATTGTAATATCTAATTCAGAAAATATTGAATATTTTAAATTAAGTGAAGCATATCAGTTTTTAGACCAGAATTTATATATTTTGGTTGAACAGATTGAATATGAAAAGCCATTTTTGATGAAAGTTATTCATGAGTATGACGACAGTAATGATAAAGAACTAATTAATGCTTTACAAAAAGGATGGTTAGCTTTTTATAATGGAGCTGGTTCAAATATTGAGAGTGTTTTAAAAGAAAAATTAAAAAAAGACGAATCGACAAGTCCTTTGTTTACTAAATCTTTAGAAAAATATTTGAGGTTTTTTGTAATCAAAGATAGTGATAGAGAATATTGTATAGTAAAAGAAGGTGGAGAAATAGAACAACAACCATTAACCGAAAGCAAAATAAAATATTTATCGGATAATAAAATCCCTCATCATATACTATATAAAAGAGAAAAGGAAAATTATATCCCAGACAGAATTTATAATAGTTTTCTTCAATCAACGAAAAGAAAAGATAAAAGGAAAGATTTTGCAAAGGTCTATCTAAATATGAATGAACATCAAAAAGATTTTTTAGACATTGAAAAAGGATTTACAACACCAAAAAGTAATCCTCAAGCCATAAAAGACAGAAATAACCTAAAGAAAGAAGTAAAGGATTTATATAGTGATTTATCTAATAACGATTATAAAACTATTGGGTTTGGTTTAGATTATCCTAATTTAAAAACTGAATTTTCAAAAGAATTTGGAAAAGTTAGTAAAGATGATTTGGAGAAAAGAATAAGACACCAACCATTAATCAAATCCAAAATTGACCAAATTGAACGTAACGAGTTTGAACATATTATCAATGAGATAAAATATTTATTATGAGCAATCTGCAAATAAATACTAGAGTAAGAAGGTTGTCTTATTATTTAGACGATTTTGAAAAGGGTAAAATTAGAATACCATTGTTTCAAAGAGATGTCGTTTGGGATTATAATAAAAAATTAAAATTATTTGATAGTATACAAAATGGTTATCCAATTGGAACTATATTGTTTTGGAGACCAGAAAAAAAAGAAGACATTGAAAGTATTGATTTTGAATTAAATATTTTAGGTTCTTATTATTTAAATGAGAAAGATTCAGATTTTTTTTATATTCTTGATGGTTACCAAAGGTTATCTACTTTATTAAATTGTTTGATTGATCCTAATAAAACAAATCTTGAAAAAGATAATGAAATATGGTATAAAGAATTTTGTATTTATTATGATTTAGAATTAGATAAATTTAATTGGTATCAAGGTAGAGAAATTCGAAATTTGGATGTACATAAAATTTTACTCTATAAGTTTTCTGATAGTATAAATTTTTATGATTTTCAAGAAGCATTATCAAAAGAAAGAATTGATGATGAAACTAAAAAACTATATTTAAACAGATATAAGCAAATTGGTAGTATTTTTAATGATTATTTAATTCCTTCTATTGATCTAACAGGTGGTAATCTACAAGAAGCTATTGAAATTTTTAATAGAGTAAATTCTACAGGCTCTCCAATCAAAGACGATTGGAAACTTTCTGCTCTAACCATTAACAACAATTTTAGATTGGGCACTTTAATTTCAGAAACTTTACAAAAAATAGAAAATTTAAGTTTTTATCCTCCCAATAAAAAAAGGGAGTCATTTAAAGATAAATTTATTTTTAAAACCATTCAAAGTTCATTTGGTCCATTATATTTAGATACAAAAGCAACTGATGTCAAAACATTAAGCGGAAAAGAGAATTTTTCGGAAATGGTAAATTTAACACTTAATAATTGTGTTGAAGTAGTCAAATTCCTAAAAGATGAATTACTAATACTAGATTTGAAATATTTACCTGCAAATCTTCATTTTATTTTCTTGGTTCAATATTTTAATTTAAAGAATAAACCATTAGGCAGTGAAATTGAAGTATTAAAAAAATGGTTTTGGAAAACTACTTACGCTAATTACTTTACTGTGCTTAATCCAGCCAAAAGGAAAAAAGCTTTTGACCATTTTCTTGACTTTGCTAACGGCAATAATAATGAACCATTTTATTTTGATGAAGATATAAACGAATTTAGTACTGAAAAATTTCCAAATATTATTGATTTTGGTGGCGTTAGAAAGATTGCATTAGCCCTTTTTATGGTCAATTATTCTGTTAAAAAGAATAACTTACTTGATTCAAATTTTATAGATTTGAATACAACAAAAGGTATAAATGAGTTAAAATTATTTAGAAACGAAAAATCTACAGAAAATGTAATTTTTATTGTTGAAAAAAATGATGAGTTAAATAAATTAATAAAGAACAAAAAGGATTTATCATTTCTTTTATCAACAGAATTTGAAGGTCAATTTGAAGAATTATTTATAACAGATTTGATGAGAAATGAATATGAAAAGGGAAATATAAATGATGTCTTAAAATTGAGAAAAAACCTAATAATAAAAGAAGAAAAATATTTTGTTGAAAATATTTTAGAAATAAAATATAATAATTAAATCATGGCACTAGGAAAAGAAGAAATCGCAAAACGAATTGCCAAAGAAGTAAAAAGTAATTATTTCGTAAATCTCGGAATAGGAATTCCAACCTTGGTAGCCAACTATGTTCGCAAAGATATTGCTGTTGAATTTCAGAGCGAAAATGGAGTGCTCGGAATGGGACCATTCCCTTTTGAAGGAGAAGAAGATGCTGATTTAATCAATGCAGGAAAACAAACCATCACCACTTTGCCAGGAGCAAGTTTTTTTGATTCTGCTTTTAGTTTCGGAATGATTCGTGGTCAACACGTTGATCTAACCATTCTTGGCGCTATGGAAGTTTCAGAAAATGGTGATATTGCCAACTGGAAAATCCCCGGAAAAATGGTCAAAGGAATGGGTGGCGCTATGGATCTTGTAGCATCTGCCGAAAATATTATTGTGGCTATGATACATGTTAACAAAGCTGGTGAAAGTAAAATTTTAAAAAAATGCACCTTACCTCTTACTGGTGTTGGTTGTGTCAAAAAAGTAGTTACCGAACTAGCTGTTCTAGAAATTACTCCCAAAGGATTTAAATTATTAGAACGCGCACCAGGTATTTCTGTCGAACATATTATTGCTTCAACCGAAGCTGATTTAATTATTGAAGGAGACATTCCTGAAATGGTTATTGATTAAAATGAGTCGTTAAAATGGATTTTGCTAGAGTAGAAAACGAATTAAAAAAAAGAATCGTTCATCCATATACTTGGGGCAGAAAACAATCTGACGAATGGGATTTGTTGACCAATTTTATTTATACTACTTATAGTTTTGAGAAATTACAAGATAAGGTTTCTTCCTTTGAAGCAGATTTAAAGAATTATGCACTTAACCGATGGTACAATTTTTGGTCTGCACAAGCTGTTGAAAATTTATTTGGGTTACATCAAAAAGTAAATCCCAATCGAAATAAATTTGATAAGTTGATTGATTTTTCTATAGAAGATGTTAGTTTTGATCATAAAACGACTATTTTTCCAAAAGGTTTTGAGCAATCGGTAAATTTTGCCAAAAACAATCCTCAAAAACTTGTAGAATGGTTGTATGAAAATCAAAGTCAAGAAGGTAGAAAACATTTAAAAAACAGATTGTTTATTGTGTTATTAGACAAAAACAACCAACATTGGAAACTGAAATCCGAAATAAATCTTTTAAAAACAGCAATTGACAAGTATGTCGAAAATTTTGATTCTAATAAATTAATAAAATTAAAAATCGAAAACAACGACATTCAATCAGATATCATCTGGGTAGAAAATTAATCATATGAATTATATTGGTTCTAAACAAAAACTCTCTTCTTTTATATCTAACGCTGTAAATTCTGTTGTTGGTGACGATTTGTCTCAAAAAACATTTTGCGATATTTTTGCTGGAACTGGTATTGTTGGTAGAAATTTTAAACCATTAGTAAAAAAAGTAATTAGCAATGATTTAGAATATTATAGCTACGTTTTAAACAAAAATTATATCGAAAATCATCAAGAAATTGATTACACAAATTTATTACTTGAATTAAATGCTCTTGAAGGAAAAAAAGGATTTGTGTTTAATAATTTTTCTGAAAATGGAACCTCAAAAAGATTGTATTTTTCTGAATTTAATGGTAAAAAAATTGATGCCATTAGACAAAAAATCGAAGAATGGAAAACCTCAAATGCTATAGATTCAAAAACCTATTATTTTCTTTTATGTTCCTTGTTAGAAAGTGCCGATAAAGTAGCCAATATTGCTTCTGTTTATGGCGCTTATTTGAAACATATCAAAAAATCTGCGCAAAAAAAGCTGCAGCTTGAACCTGCACTTTTTTTTATTAATGATAATGAACATCAAGTCTATAATGAAGATAGCAACCTTTTGATAAAGAAAATTGAAGGCGATATATTGTATTTAGATCCACCTTATAATGCTAGACAATATGGTTCTAATTATCATTTATTAAACACTATTGCAAAGTATGACACATTTGTTCCAAAAGGTGTAACAGGTTTGCGAGAGTATAATAAATCGAATTATTGTAGTAAGGTTTCTGTTAGAAATTCTTTTGAAGAATTGATAAAAAACGCACAGTTTCAGTACATTTTTTTAAGCTATAATAACGAAGGTTTGATGAGCGAATCCGAAATAAAAACGATATTATCTAAATATGGCAAATACGATTTAGCCACAACACAATACCAACGTTTTAAAGCAGATAAAACCGAAAATAGAAATCATACAGCAACTTCTACTACTGAGTTTTTACATATTTTGGAAAAGTAAAAAATTCCTAGAAAAACCAACTCGCCACAAATATTGCTGTAATTACACAAATTACATCTACTAAAAGCATCGTTCCTAATGCATATCGGGTGTTTTTTATATTAACTGAGCCAAAGTAAACCGCAATCACATAAAAAGTACTTTCGGCACTGCATTGAAAAATACTACTCAATCTGCCAGTCATAGAATCGGCACCAAAAGTATTCATCGAATCTATCAAAAAACCTCGTGAACCCGCAGAACTAAATGGTCTTAGTAAGGCTACAGGTAAAGCATCTGTGATTTCTTTACTTACTCCCAAATTTGAAAAACCAAAAGCAATCCAGTTGCTAATAATTTCAAATAAACCACTATTTCTGAATAATGAAATAGCTACTAACATACCTAAAACATAAGGAAATATGGTAACGCCAGTTTTAACACCATTATTGGCTCCTACCACAAAGGCTTCGTAAACGGTAGTATTCGCGGTTGCAAATTTCTTTTCTTTAATAAAAGAAAAAATCAAAGTAAAAACAATAATTACCACCAATATTAATGAGGAAAGATTTGATGTAAAATAGTTTTTACCAATTAAATCCAAATGATTTACATACATCAACAAACCTACAATTGCAGCAATCAAAGCCATCAAAACAGCAACCAAAGATGCGCTTTTGAAATTAATTTTTTGTTTAACTCCAACTATCAGAAAAGCAGCTATTGTACCAATAAAAGAGGTGATAATACAAGGCAACATAACATCGGCAGGATTACTGGCATTGGCTGCAGCTCGGTAACCTATTATTGATGTTGCTATTAAAGTAAGTCCTGAAGCATGGAGACACATAAACATAATTTGTGCATCACTTGCCTTATCTTTTTCGGGATTTAGTTCTTGCAAACTTTCCATAGCTTTTAACCCAAATGGTGTTGCAGCAGAATCCAACCCCAAGAAATTTGCGGAAAAGTTTAATGTCATATAGGAAATCGAAGGATGATTTTTTGGAATACTTGGAAAGACTTTTACAAATACTGGACTCAATATTCTTGCTAGTTTTTCAGATGCACCAGAAATAATTAAAAGCTCCATCAAACCACAGAAAAAAGCCAAATATGCCATAAGTGGCAAAATCAAATCCAACAAGGTACTTTTACATGTTGGTAAAAGTCCGTCTGATTTTTGGATACCACTATATATTTTTACGGTTTTATTTTTATAAACATAAGTTGTATCAACATTAAGTGTGTCGCGATTGATAACCATTGTTTGGTTTGGAGCATTGGTCAAACTATCTTTTAAAAAAACAGGAAGTTGATGAATGTATTTTTCGGAAATTAAAATTGGATCATCTTTTTTTCCATTCAACACATAATCTATAGTATAGCTGTTTCCTGTAAACAAGCTAAAAATTACAAATACAATTGATGAAATAAAAATAACCAACCAAAATCTGCTCAATACCATAATCTGTTTTTTTGTAAATGTAATGATTCAATTGCAATGTCAAAAATCAATTGCAAAATCAAACAATTAAAACAAGAATAACTTCACTTTTAATAGAGAGTCATTTAAATAAAATTTTTTTGAACATCAATTCTCAATTTAACAAAAATCATAATAAACAAAATTTGCTGAAAAAATAAAATATAAAATCCAAATGCTAAAATGTCAAAGGCAGAGAAAAGACCTAAAACAAAATATATTAATGAAATTATATTTAAAAAAATTACAACAATATATTTTTTATAAAAGAAAAAAATAACTGAAAACACAATAGATATCAAAACTAAAGTTTGCCATATAAAATCTATAAAATTAAGCAACTTTGGTTTAAAAAACACTATGTTGTCAAGATACATTTGTAAGAAGTTACTATAATCAAATCCTTGATGGCTGGTTCCAAAGCCACAAGCAATAAACATACTTTTGTAATATGGTAAGAAAACTGAAACAATCCCTAGCAAATAAACAATTAGTATAAAAAGTTTTTTTTTCATATTTTTTTCTATACGTGAACAATCTCTTCCTCAATCAATAAATCTTCTCTTCTTAAACGCAAAAATATTTGAGCAACTGCAATGGTATCCTTTTCACAATAGGTAACAATTCTATCGATGTCTTTTTCGACATAAAAAGTATGAGCAACTTGGCTTCCGTCAATATCATCTTTTGGAGTTGGTATACCTAAAATTTTAGTCAATAATTTTAACGAGGTATAGTGTTTATAATCCCCAAATTTCCATAATTCTAATGTATCTAAATGTGGAATTTCCCAAGGTTTTTTTCCAAAAAGATTAAGTTTGTTTGGAATTGCTATTTGATTGATAATCATTCTTCTAGCAATAAACGGAATGTCAAATTCTTTGGCATTGTGCCCACATAAAACATTTTGAGTCAAATTGAAATGATTGTTTAACAGATTTGAAAAGTCTTTTAAAATCTTTTTTTCGTCTCCAAAAAAAGATGTTACTCTAAAATGTCGGATATCTCCTTTGGTAATAAAATATCCTACCGAAATACATACAATTTTACCAAATTCGGCCCAAATACCTGCTCTTTCATAAAAATCCTCTGGCGTATATTCATCTTTACGCTGATATTGTGTTTTTTGTTCCCAAAGATGTTGCGTTTCTTCGTCAAGAATATTAAAATTTTCTTGTTCTGGAACAGTTTCTATATCTAGAAATAAAATGTTGTCGAGTTTTATTTTTTCAATCATAAATTAGAATTTTTAGACTTCTTAGAATTTTAGACTTCATACAAATCTAACAAATCTAATTTTCTAAAATGTCTAATTTAAAACAAACTTTGTTGATTACTAGGGTTTTCGTGTTCAATCAACCATTTTTTGCGCCATAATCCGCCAGCATAACCTGTGAGAGAACCATCTGTTCCTATCACTCTATGACACGGAATTACTATCCAAAGTGGATTTTTGCCATTGGCAGATGCTACGGCACGAATGGCTTTTACATCTCCAAGTTTTTTTGATAACTCTAAATAGGATATTGTTTTCCCAAATGGAATTTTGAGTAATTCTTGCCAAACGCGTTGTTGAAATTCGGTTCCTTTTGGGTTCATTTTGAAGTCGAAATCTTTTCTTTTTCCAGTAAAATAATCCTTAAGTTGGGTAACGGCTTCTTTTAATGGTTTTGGAATTTTTGTAGTTACTTCGCCTTCTGATAAAACAGATATTTCAGATATTCCGTTTTCATCACCAACTATTTTGGTGATTCCTAAAGGCGAATTTATAAATACAATTTCCATTTTATAAAATTACCTATTTATTTTGAAAAACTAAAAATATAATCTTCTAATGCTTTTAAATCTTCGTCATTCATACTTTTTGTAATTGCAAAATTTGTTTTCATCACTTCATATTGCGAAGGGTCAACAATAGGTTCACTTTCTTCTTTTAGAAATAAAACAATACTTGCTTTTTTGTCTTTGTATATTTTTGCAATATCTTGCAAACTTGGTCCAATTATTTTTTGATTTGGTTGATGACAAGCAATACAATTTCCGGTTCCTTCAAATATTTCTTTTCCTGATAATTTGGTAGAAACGGTATCGTTTTGCTTTCTGAAATTTTCTTCACTTTCTTTTTTACAAGAAATTATAAGCATCAAAAAACTGAAACAACTAAATAAGACTATTTTCAATTTCACTTTTTTCATCATTTATGAAATTAACTTCACAACATCTTTTGCAAAATAACTTGCAATCAAATCAGCACCAGCGCGTTTTATAGCGGTAACTTGTTCCATCATTACAGCATCGTGATTTATCCAACCTTTTTCTGCTGCCGCTTTTATCATACAATATTCACCTGAAACTTGATACACTGCCACTGGAACTTCAGACATGTTTTTAACCTCACGAACAATGTCAAGATAAGCAATTCCTGGTTTTACCATTACAATATCGGCACCTTCTTCGATATCCATTCTGGTTTCACGAATGGCTTCAAGGCGATTGTGATAATCCATTTGATAGGTTTTTTTGTCTTTTGGAATATTTTGCAAATCTACTGGAGCAGAATCTAAAGCATCACGAAATGGTCCGTAATGTGCCGATGCATATTTGGCCGAATAACTCATAATTCCAGTGTTTACAAATCCTTCGTCTTCTAATGCTTCGCGAATTTCAAGAATTCTGCCATCCATCATATCGCTTGGCGCAACAAAATCGGCTCCAGCTTGTGCGTGAGAAACACTCATTTGTGCTAAGAAAATAGCTGTTGGGTCGTTAACGATTTGACCGCCTTGCCTGCCGGCAGGCAGGTTTTCAATAATTCCATCATGACCATATATGGAATATGGATCAAGTGCTACGTCAGTCATTACTATTATATCAGGACAAGCATTCTTAACTGTTTTGATTGCTCTTTGCATCAATCCGTTTGGATTTAGTGCTTCTTTTCCAGCGTTGTCTTTGAGATTATCAGGTACTTTCACAAAAAGCAATACCGATTTTAATCCGAGTTTCCAAAGTTCTTTTACTTCTTTTTCTAAATTGTCTAGACTTAAACGGAAATAATTTTGCATTGATGGAATTTCATCTCTTACATTTTTACCTTCAACAACAAAAAGAGGCACAATAAAATCATTTGGTGAAATGATGGTTTCACGAACCAAACTTCTTATAGACTCATTGGTTCTTAGACGGCGATTTCTTCTTAATGGGAACATTTGATTTACGATTTAAGATTAACGATAGCTGATATATGATTTAAAATAAATTTATGAATTCAGGAATCTGAAATCAAAAATCGTTAATCATCAATCTGCAATCCAATTTTTTGGTTTTTCCAATACTTTGATTAATTTTTCTTCTTCACTTCCTTTTTCAGGATGATGGTCATAAACCCACTGCACGTGTGGTGGTAATGACATTAATATACTTTCGATTCTACCATTGGTTTTTAAACCGAAAAGGGTTCCTTTATCGTGAACCAAATTAAATTCTACATATCGACCACGACGAATTTCTTGCCAAGTTTTTTGTGCTTCTGTAAATGGCAAAATCTTTCTTTTTTCAACAATTGGAATATAGGCTTCTAGAAAACTGTTACCTACTTCGGTTACGAAATTGTACCAATCTTCCATTTTCATATCTTCGGTTTCTTTACAATAATCGAAGAATAATCCGCCAAGTCCACGAGCTTCGTTTCTATGAGCGTTCCAAAAATAATCGTCGCATTGCTTTTTAAATTTTGGATAAAAATCTAAATTATGCTTATCACAAGCCGTTTTGCACGTTTGATGAAAATGTTTTCCGTCTTCTTCAAATAAATAATAAGGTGTTACATCTTGTCCACCACCGAACCAACTATTAATCACGTTTCCGTTATCATCGTACATTTCAAAATAACGCCAATTGGCGTGAACCGTTGGCACCATTGGACTTTTTGGATGAATGACTAAACTCAATCCACAGGCGAAAAAATCGGCTTCTCCAACATTAAAAAGCTTTTGCATTGAATCTGGTAATTTTCCGTGAACTGCCGAAATGTTTACACCACCTTTTTCAAAAACTTTTCCGTTTTCTATTACTCTCGTTCTTCCACCGCCACCTTCAGGTCGTTCCCAAATATCTTCACGAAATTTAGCAACACCATCAACTTCTTCTAATTTAGATGTGATTTGGTTTTGAAGGTTGAGTATGTATTGGTAGAATTTATCTTTCATTTATCTAAAATTTATTTTTTTGCAGTCATAAATGGTATTGAATTTTTTTTGAAAGTATTTGCTTTGGCAAATACGATATTTGTTGCGATTTCATTATTCCAATTCTTTTTTGTTTTCTAAATAATCAGTAGCGTTTAACTTATTGACTACTTTTTTGCCTGTTTTTGCTTCAATTTCTTTACGGGTATTTCCTGCAATTGTACCTCCTTGTTTTGCGATTTTTTTATTTTCGGAAAAAGTTTTTGGTTTCTTTTCTTTGCTAATTTCTGTTGTAGTCGCTTCTGCTAACATATTTAAAACCAATTCAAGATTGCTCATATTATCACGTAAATTTTCCTTTTTTAATCCTTTGTGATTTTTATAGTCTTTAACAGACAAACCACTCCAAGCTTTAGTAATTTCATCAGTTAAAATAGCATATTCTTGTCCTTTTTTCACACCTCGATTATCCCACTCATCAGTAAGTTCTTTTCTTACTTCAATACTCTTTAACCTTTGATTTACCCATTCTTTTGAATATCCTTTTTTGAGATAAGTTTCCATAAGTCTGTCAAAACCAAGTTCTGGATCTTCAATTTCATCTATTCTTTCTCTACCAACTTGTGCTAACCATAATTTAAAAGGCTCCGCTTTTTTGGACGGTACAGATTGAATTAATCGGAATAATTGTTCTGTATCGGCTACATCTGAATTGTAATATTTTCCGTCTGTTGATTGCAATTTCAGTTGTACGATATTATCGTACAACTGACTTCCTTCTAATTTTAATTTTTTCTTTAAGTCTGTCCAATACCTTTTAGGAATAGTGCTTTCGGTAAGAACTTGAATAACATCAACTATTGAAAAATACCATTTTTCATCATCTTCATTCCAAAGAGAACGAATTTGTTTTTGTTCAAATAGTTTTATGGCGGATTCTTTGGTCATAATCTAATATTGTAGATTTTGTATGTATTGGTAGAATTTATTTTTCATAATCTGATTTCAATAATCCGTAATAATTAATATCTTCTAAAATTCCTTCTCCATTTTTAAATTCTTCTCGCAAAGTTCCTTCTAGAACAAATTTATTTTTTAATGCAATTTGCTGACTTCCAAAATTAATCTTTGAAGTACAAATAAAAATTTTGTTCATTTTTAATTCAATGAAACAAAAACCAATTACCTCTGAAATTGCTTTTGAAATAATTCCTTTGCCTTCAAAATCTTTATCAATAAAATAGAATAATTCGCATTTTGAAATGTGATAATCTATTTTTTTAATACCGATATATCCAATTAAACAATTGGTTTGTAAATTTCTAACATAAAAATAGTAACCCGTTTTTTCTATTTCTATTTGGATGTTTTTCCTGATGAAATCTTCTGTTGCTTTTAAATCAACACAATTAGAAACAGTTACAGGAAATGTCTTTTTAATACGACTCCTGTTGTTTTCAATTAAATAGAAAAATTCTTTAAAATGAATATTTTCTATTTTGTCGAGTTTCCAATTGTTGAATTTCATTTAGTTAAGAATTATATTCCTTCACCGCTTCAATAAAAGCCTTTGCGTGATCCACAGGAATATTTGGTAAAATTCCGTGACCAAGGTTTACTATATAATTGTCTTTTCCGAATTCGTCTATCATTTCGTGTACCATTTTTTTGATGGTTGGAATTGGAGATAATAATCTTGATGGATCAAAATTTCCTTGTAAAGTAATTTTTCCGCCTGTTAAATAACGTGCGTTTCTTGCCGAACAAGTCCAATCTACTCCAAGTGCTGATGCTTTTGATTGTGCCATTTCATTCAATGCAAACCAACATCCTTTTCCGAAAACAATAACTTTTGTGTCTTCAGCCAAAGCGTCAACAATTTGATTGATGTATTTCCACGAGAATTCTTGATAATCTACTGGCGATAACATTCCGCCCCAAGAATCAAAAATTTGAATGGCGTTGCAACCTGCTATTACTTTTTCTTTTAAATATAAAATGGTTGTATCTGTGATTTTTTGCAATAATGTATGCGCTGCAATTGGATTTGAAAAACAAAACCCTTTTGCTGTATCAAAACTTTTTGAACCTTTTCCTTCTACGCAATAGCAAAAAATTGTCCAAGGTGAACCTGCAAAACCTATTAACGGAACTTCGTCATTCAGCATTTCTTTGGTTAATTTGATAGCATCAAAAACATAACCTAACGTTTCGTGTACATCTGGAACAAAAACCTGATTTACTTGTTCCATCGTGCGAATTGGATTTGGAATAATTGGTCCTAAATTATCTTTCAATTCTACGTGAATTCCCATTGCTCTTGGAACTACCAAAATATCTGAAAATAAAATCGCAGCATCTGGTTTTGCAATTCTAATAGGTTGAACGGTGATTTCTGCTGCTAATTCTGGAGTTTCACAACGAGTAAAAAAATCGTATTTGTCACGTAAAGCTCTAAATTCTGGTAAATATCTTCCAGCTTGACGCATCATCCAAACTGGTGGACGTTCTACGGTTTCATTATTTAATGCTCTTAAAAATAGGTCGTTCTTAATCATTTTATAATTGTATTTTTTTATTTAAAGTAGCACTCAAGATAAAGTAAATGCCTTTTTGAAATTCTTTGTTTAAAGTATTGTAGCCATTATTCAAAACCATTTTGTCAACTAGTTTACCTTCTATCGAATAAATGAAAGCGTCTTGACTTACATTTAATCCTTCAACAAAAAGTTGATTATTATTTGTTTTGAAAACAGTAATTTTATCGTTTATATAGGAATTTGTAGTTAATGTCTCGTTTTGAAAAAGCCATAAATAAGCTGCTGCAAATTCTCCTCTCCAATAACTTTCAGAATGAGTTCCATAATTATCATACTTGGTTTGCGTATTCAAAGATGATAATTGTTTGTTTTGAAAAGCATTTTTCACATCATTATTATCTGGAACCATACTAGTTGATTCATTAGTTCCTGCAACAAAATACATTCTTGAACTATTATAATTTTGTGAGTTAGTCGTAATATAATTAATTAATTGAGGTTTAGCAAACCAATAAGCCGAACTAAAATTCCCTACTTTTTGAAAAATATTTGGATATTTTGCACCGATATATGACGAAATTAATGCTCCCATTGAGCTTCCTAAAACGGCATTATATTGAGATTCAGGTTTGGTTCTATAATTTAAATCGATATATGGCTTTAACGTTTCAACTACAAACTGACTATATAAATCGCCTTGTCCGCCGCCATATGATGGATTATTCCAAGGTGAATATTCGTTTAAACGATCAGAACCGCCATTATCAATTCCTACTACTATAGTTCCATAATTTCCTTGTTGAAATAAGCTATTCAATGTTTCGTCTACTTGCCATTCGCCTGAAAAGGAAGTAGCATTATCAAATAAATTTTGTCCATCTTGCATGTATAAAACAGGATACGTTTTACTTGTAGAATAATAATCTGGCGGAAGATATAGCCAAATTTTTCGGTAACGGTTGAGTTGTGGCATATAAAAAGACGTACTCATAATGTAAACATTGCTAGCCGCTGTACTTGATGAACCTCCTAAATCTTCCCAACTTAGAATAGTTACATTTATTGCCTGCGGATTACCCGTAAAAGTAAAACTTCTGTTTGGTAAAAAACCACCATTTGCATTGCCTTCAACTGTTGCCCAGCTTCCTCTAGTAAATTTATATCCAACAGTTCCTGATCCTTCAGGTATGATGATTTGATAGTGGCCATTTCCTAAATCTTGCATTTGATTTCCTGCAGCATTCCAACTATTCAAACTTGACGGCATATAAATTGCAGCACTTTGAGGTGTATTGGTAGGAATTTGAGTAATATTTATAGTAACTTGAGCAAAAGCCAAATTTTGAATTATTACTAATAAGCAAACTAATTTTTTCATTTTTATTCGAATCTAAATTTTATGAAAATTCATTTATTACGTCTTGAATTACTAAATCAATTGAAGGTTTTTCAGCAATTATATAATTTTTTATTCCTTTTTCGTCTAATGCTTCTGCAGTAGTTTCGCCGATGCAAAAGCAAATTTCTTCTTTTATAGTATTCAATTTAAAATAACTTTCAACAGCTGATGGACTAAAAAAAAGAATTCCATCTAACTTTTTGGTTATTTTTTGAGGTGTTAAATTGGTTTGGTACACTTCAATTTCATTGAAAATGATTTCGTTTTCTTTTAGCGTATTTGGTAAAACATCCCGACGTAAATTTCCACTGAAAAAAGTGAATGTTTCTTTTCCGTAAATCAATGAAATAATTTCTGCTAAATCAGATGCATAACCTGTGTAAGCAATAACATTAAATCCGTTTTCAGTTAATAATTCTTTGGTTTTCATTCCAACAGAAAATATATTTTTGCTTTTTAAATCATTACATTTTGGATGTTGTAATATACTTTGTACAGCATTTTGACTGGTGAAAATCAAATTTTTATTTACTTTTGAAAGTTCGAAATTCTTGATATTTGTTTCGATAAAATCTTCTTCAATAACTGTAAAATTGGCGTCGAGTAAAGCTTGCTTTTGGTTTGGTAAAAGCTTTTTGGTAGATAATATGTTGATTTGTTTTGTCATTTTACTTTTTAAACCATTAAGGTATTAAGTTTCATTAAGTCTGTTCTTAATTTTCTTAATATATTAATGGTTCAATTTTATTTTTTCATTTGTTTCTTAATTTCAATCATTAATTCTGTTCCTCCATTATTCAATATTTCTTGAGCAGAATTATATCCTAGTTTTTTCCATTCTGAAATAACTACAATTTTCTCGATTTCAAGTTTTTGTTTTCCGTCTATGGATAGTAAAACTCCTTTGAAATCTATGGTGTCTTCCTTTTCATTATATTTTGCAATTGCTCCAATTGGCGCAGTACATCCGCCTTCGAGCGTTTTTAGAAATTGTCTTTCTAAATAGGTGCAAATCTCGGTTTCGATGTGATTTAATTGAGAAAGTGCGTCTAGTGTAAAATTGTCATTAGCCATAGCGACCACAACCATTGCTCCTTGTGCTGGTGCTGGAATCATCCAATCGAGATTGATAAAGTTTTCTGGTTTTAGATTGATTCTTTCTAATCCTGCTGCTGCAAAAACGGCTCCATTCCAATCATTTTCTTGCAATTTTTGTATTCTAGTATTTACATTTCCGCGCAAATCGACCACGTTATGATTTGGATATTTGTTCCACCATTGTGCTTGACGACGCAAACTTCCGGTTGCAATTGTAGCTTCATTTTCAAGAAAATCAGTATTGTTTTTGTAAACTAAAATATCTAAGACATTGGCTCTTTCTAAAACTGCAGCTTGAACAATGCCTTGTGGCAAAGTGGTTGGAACATCTTTCATTGAATGAACTGCAATATCAACTTGACCGTTTATCATTGCAATATCTAGAGTTTTGGTGAAAATTCCAGTAATTCCTAATTCGTAAAGTGGTTTGTCTAGAATGATGTCGCCTTCTGATTTTACAGCTATAATTTCGGTTTTATAACCTAAATCGTTTAGTTGTTTTTGAACGGTGTGTGCTTGCCAAAGCGCGAGTTCACTATCGCGAGTTCCTATACGTATTATTTTTTCAGACATTTTATTCTTTTTTGAACCATTAAGGAATTAAGGTTCATTAAGGTATGTTATTGTGAAATATTTTTAATGAAATATTTTTTCCTGTTCTAGTTGAAATACTTTCTCTATCCATTCAATTCCTTCTTCCATTGAATCGCCATCCTTAAGGTGATTTACAAAATGATTGGTTATTTTTTGAATAATGCGGTTACTGATTAATTCTGCTTGTTCTTCGTCAAAATTTGATAATTTTTTTCGTTGAAAGTTCAATTCACCTTCTTTTATTGAATTCAATTTTTCCTTTAAAGCATGAATGGTTGGTGCAAATTTTCTGTTTTTGGTCCAGGCAATAAATTCGTCTTTTATTTCTTCAATAATTGCTTCAGCGGCAGGTATATGTAACTTTCTGTTTTCTAAAGTTTCGTCTGTCATTTGAGATAAATGATCAATATGTACCAAAGTTACACCTTCAATATCTTGAACATTTTCATTTACGTTTTTTGGTATTGATAAATCTAAAATTAAAATTGGTTTTTTGAGATTTAAAATCGCTTTATCTACCGTTGGGTTTTGTGCTCCTGTAGCAACAACTAGCACATCTGCCTTTTGTAGTTCAGGTTGCAAATCAGAATAATCTTTTACTATAACATTAAGTTTTTTAGCTAATTTCTCTGCTTTATCTTTGGTACGATTGATAAGCGTAATGTGTTCGTGTTTGGTATGTTTTACAAGGTTTTCACAAGTATTTCTACCTATTTTTCCTGTGCCAAATAGCAAAATATTTTTGTTGCTAATATCTTCAACATTTCTAAAAATATACTGAACTGCAGCAAACGAAACAGATGTTGCGCCTGATGAAATTTCGGTATCGGTTTTTATTTTTTTACTTGCTTGTATTACCGCATTTATCAATCGTTCCATAAAATTATTAACCAATCCTAAACTTTTACTTTCTACAAAAGCAATTTTCAACTGACTAATAATTTCAAAATCTCCTAAAATTTGACTATCAAGACCTGTACCAACTCGAAACATATGCGAAATAGCTTCTTGATTTTTGTAGACATAGGCTACTTTTTGAAAATCTTCGACCGTGCCTCGACTGTATTGACAAAGTAATTTGATTAATTGAAACGGATGTTGAGCAAAACCATAAATCTCAGTTCTATTACAAGTAGAAGTTACAATCAAACTCTCTATTCCGTCTTCCTTTGCTTGCTGTAATAATTTTGTTTTAGACGCTGTATCAATGCTGAATTTTCCTCTAATATCAGCATCAGCTTTTTTATAACTTAAACCAATGGAGTAAAAAGTAGTAGGCTTCGATATAATTCCGTTTTCCATAGAATTTTACTATTTATATAGTGTAACAAAAGTATTATTATGCTTTTGATAAAAGTAACGCTATAAGTTCTTTTTGTATCGCTATGAGATTTTTATTAATTATTTGTATTTTTATCGTTATTTCTTTTAAATTTGTACTAAAATCAAGTAATCTTAAATTACTTATGTAGAATAATTCTAAATAAAAATCTACATAACTATTGATTGTATTTTAAAAAAATATCGCAATGAGTTCTCAAGAGACTATAACAATTGAAAATGATTTTACCCTAATACGCTTTCAAAATGACAGCGACGAAATGATTCGTGTAGAACGCCAAGTGAATGTTGGTCTTATTCAATTTCATTTTGGATTAAAAGGAAACGCCAAGTTTATATTCAATCAAGGCAATTATACTTTAGATTTAAAAGAAGAGAAATCGTTGTTGTTTTATAACCCTCAAAAAGAATTGCCGCTACATATAGAGATTGCTCCAAAATCATGGTTGATTACGATATTGGTTTCTATAAAAAAATTTCACGGATTATTTTCAAATGACTCAGAGAACATTCCGTTTTTGAGCATTGAAAACAGAGACAAAAAATATTATGGAGAAGAAAATATAAGTCCATCAATGGCAATTGTTCTTAATCAAATGTTTCATTATAATTTAAATCCTTCCATTAAAAATTTATATTATAAAGGGAAAGGATATGAATTGTTGAGTTTATTTTTTAACAGAAACGAAGATCCAAATGCCGAACAATGTCCGTTTTTGATTGATGAGGAAAATGTTATGAAGATTAGAAAAGCCAAAGAAATTATTATCGAAAATATGGCCGAACCGCCAAGTTTAATAGAACTTGCCAATCAAATTGGTTTGAATTTAAAAAAACTGAAAATGGGTTTTAAACAAATTTATGGTGATACTGTTTATGGCTTTTTGTTTGATTATAAGATGGAATATGCTCGAAAATTGCTCGATAGTGGTTCCTACAATGTCAATGAAGTTGGGCTAAAAATTGGATATAGTACAGGAAGCCATTTTATTGCAGCGTTTAAGAAAAAATTTGCCACAACACCAAAAAAATATTTGATGTCAATAAACCCAAACAATTAATTATAGTTTCTCGATATCAAACAATCAATAAAAAATTGTTAATCAACTTATATAAAAAAGAAGTTTAGTTACTTTTATAAAAAATAAAATTAAAGATAATGAAAGGAGTATTGCTCGTAAATTTAGGTTCGCCAGAAAGCCCAACTGCAAAAGATGTAAAGCCGTATCTAGATGAATTTTTAATGGATAAATATGTTATTGATGTGCCGTTTTTATTACGAGCATTATTAGTACGTGGAATTATATTGCAAACAAGACCAAAAAAATCTGC